>DATCBR010000172.1:0-2036 GCA_036511765.1 Acidobacteriaceae bacterium
GGCTCTGGTGCGATCGAGAAGGGCAGGTTGCCGGTAGAGTTGATGACCATTCATAAGGCGAAGGGGCTGGAGTGGGATGTGGTGCTGGTTCCAGGATTGGAACGCGGCGGAGGCAGGTCGGCGAACGTGCTGCTGAACTGGCTGGAGTTTGATGGAACAATCGGTGGGGATGGAGGGGATGGATCTGCGAGCGTGGTGCTGGCGCCGATCTGGGAGAAGGGTACGGATTCCGATAAGCTGAGCCGTTGGTTGACGGGGGTGAGGGCAAGACGCGAGGCGGCCGAGCGGAAGCGGGTGTTTTATGTTGCGACGACGCGAGCGCGTGAAGAACTGCACCTCTTCGGTGCGGTTGCGCTCACGGTGAAGGGAGAGCTTGCACGACCGCGATACGATAGCCTGCTTGGCGCTTGCTGGCCGGCGGCGCACATGCATTTTGAAGATCATATGGCACGAGCTTCGGCGGAGGAGGAGCAAATTATTCGTTCGGTGCGCGAGGACGCAACCGGGTACGAAGAGTTGGCGCTGGCGGCTTCAAGCGAAGGCACCAGCACTTCGGAGGCGATGCCCGCGATGATTCAACGGCTGCCCCTGGGCTACATGCCGAAGGAGCGGTTCAGGAGTGCTGTGGATCAACGATTGGACTATCCCGTTGCGTCGGCGCTGCGGCAGACTGCGGTGTTTGAGCGGCCGGAAGGGTCGTTCGCAGTGCGCGCGTTCGGAAATGTGGTGCATCGTTATCTGCAGATGCTGGCGATGCGTTTGGAGAGGGGCGGGACCTGTGAGGATTTGATCTCGGAGCTGCCAACGTGGGAGGCGCGACTCATCGCGAGCCTGCGGGGAGAGGGGCTACCGCCGGCGTTGGTGGCGCGAGAGGCGATCCGTGCGGGTCGAGCACTTTCGTTGGCGCTGGGTGACCCGGTTGGGCGGTGGATCCTGTCGCCACGAGAGGCGGCTGCAAGTGAACGCGCGCTCACGATGGGGTCGCCGGATGCTCGCAGCCTGCGGGTCGACCGCACGTTTCTTGCTGGAGATGAGCCGTTGTCGCTGGGCACTGGGTGCATCTGGATCATCGATTTCAAGACGACCGAGCGGGGTTCGCGTTCCGACGCGGACTTTGAGGCGGCGGAGGTGGCGAAGTACCGGGCGCAGCTTGAGGCGTATGCAACGCTGCGACGGGCAATGCCGGATGGACATCTGCCCATCCGGCTGGGGCTCTTCTATCCACTGGTGCCGCGCTTCATCCACTGGTTGAGCGACTCGCCTGTAGCAGTTGCGGTGTCCTAAGAGGGCACTTTTTCAAGCAGCTGAACCAAGGTGGCAGCGCAGCGTTCGCACTGTTCGCGGCTGACATCAAAGTGGGTGACGAGCCGAATTGCGTGCGGACCAATGGCGCTGGACAGTATGCCCTGGCTCTTCAGGCTCGCAACAACACTGGGCGCGTCGCCGCCGTTCTTGAGGGTAAACAGAACGATGTTGGTTTGGACCGACGGCAGATCGATCTCGACACTGTCGCAGGTTGCGACGGCCTCTGCGAGGAGCCTCGCGTTGGCGTGATCTTCGTGAAGGCGCGATGGACCCTGTTCCAGCGCGATCAATCCGGCAGCGGCGAGAATGCCGGCCTGACGCATGCCTCCGCCGAGCGCTTTACGGAAGCCACGGGCGCGGTCGATCGCGGCGCGGGAGCCCACGAGGATCGATCCGACGGGCGCGCCAAGGCCCTTGGACAGGCAGAAGTTCACGGTGTCAAAGCCGCTCGTGAGTTCTGCGACGCTGATGCCGAGCGCCGTTGCGGCGTTGAAGACGCGCGCGCCATCGAGATGTGTGGGCAGGCCGGCCTGCGCGGCTCCTTGCCAGATTTCTTCGTAGATTGGGAGAGGAGTGACTGTTCCGCCAGCCATGTTGTGCGAATTTTCGAGGCAGATGAGGGCGGTGGATGCGCGGTAGTAGAGCTTTGGCGCGATGGCGCGGCTGATCTGCTTCCAGGTGAGGATGCCGCGCCCACCGGCGACGGTTCGCGGAGAGCAGCCGGAGAAGGC
>DATCBR010000173.1:0-5106 GCA_036511765.1 Acidobacteriaceae bacterium
TTCGCGCATCCGCACCGAGGGCCTGACGCATGGCAAGGTGATGCAGTTTGGCGCAGCTCTCGCCGATGGGATTGGACCGCGGCTGACGGGCTCGCCCAATATGGCGAAGGCCAATGCGTGGACGCGCGATACGCTGACGGCGATTGGCTTGTCGAATGCGCACCTGGAGGATTGGGGCGACTTCGGGATGGGGTGGCAGCAGATCAATACGTGGGCGCGGATGGTGTCGCCTGACCCGGAGCCGCTGTGGATGCAGGCCTCGCCGTGGTCTCCGGCGACGAAGGGACCGGTGAGCGGAGAGGTGGTCTATGTGCCACTGACCGACGAGAAGGAGCTCGAAGCCCTGAAGGGCACGCTGGCGGGCAAGATCGTTCTGCTGGGTGCGATGCGGCCCACGCCCGACATCACTGAGCCGCTGTTTACGCGCTACACCGACGCGGAACTGAAAGAGATGGAGGGTCCTGAGGCAGAGCGGCGCCGCTCTGGCGGCCCAGCCATGACGCGCGAGCAGATGATCGCGCAACGCATGCGCATGCTGCAACTGCGCCAGCGGGCCGTGAAGATGATGACCGAGGAGGGCGTGCTTGCGATCATCACACCAACGCGCGATAGTGCCGATGGCGGTGGCACCGGCATCATCTTCGACGACAACGGAGCGAACCTCGTGCGCAATGCGCAGGTCGCTGAGAATGCCGTGAAGATTCCGAACGCCGTCATGATGATCGAGCACTACAACCGCCTGGCGCGGATGGTCGAGAACCATGTTCCGGTGACGGTGGAGGTAAACATCGAGACGAAGTTCACGGGCGACCACGAGCACGGCTTCGATACCGTTGCCGAGATTCCGGGCAGCGATCCAAAGCTGAAAGACGAGGTCGTGATGGTGGGCGGACATCTCGATAGCTGGATCTCCGGCACCGGCGCAACCGACAACGGCGCGGGCTCGATCGTAGCGATGGAGGCGGTGCGGATTCTGAAGGCTCTGGATGTGAAGCCGCGACGGACGATTCGCATTGCGCTGTGGAGCGGCGAGGAGGAAGGGCTGTTCGGATCGCAGGGATATGTGAAGGAACACTTCGGAACGTTCGCGGCACCGGTGCCCGCTGACCCTCCCGGAACGCCGAGCTACCTGGGCCACCACGGAGCGTTGAAGACTACGCCGGAGTGGGACAAGCTGGATGCTTACTACAACCTGGATAACGGGACCGGCAAGGTGCGAGGCGTGTACACGCAGGGTAACTTTGCGATTGCGCCGATCTTTGCGCAGTGGATCGCTCCGCTTGCGGACCTGGGTGTGACAACGATTACGAATCGCAATACGGGAGGAACCGACCACCTCTCGTTCGATGCGGTGGGGCTGCCGGGTTTCCAGTTTATTCAGGACCCGATGGAGTATGAGACGCGGAGCCACCACTCGGATATGGATACGTATGATCGCCTGCACGAGGCTGACCTGGAACAGGCGGCTGTGGTGGAGGCAATCTTCCTGTGGAACACGAGCCAGCGCGATGCCATGATGCCTCGCAAGCCGTTTCCGCATCCCGAGTTGGAGAGAGGGCTGAGCGAGCCGCTGAAGGGAATTTATCCGAACGCGGTGCAGTAGTGGCTTAGGCGCCGTAAAGTTTTGGTGCGGTCAAGAAGGCGGCGGCGGAGACTTCGGTCTTCGCCGTTCTGCATTGTGGTGAGGATGGATGTTGGGTAGCATCGAGGTGCGATGACGACACACTTTTCTCCTGAGGCTATGAAGTTTCTGCGCGGGTTGGCGCGCAACAATGACCGCGTGTGGTTTGAGGCGCGGCGGGGTGTGTATGAGCGCTCGTTGAAGGCTCCGATGCTGGCGCTGGTGGAGGAGATTAACGCCGCCATGGACAGCTTTGCGCCGGAGCATGTGCGGCCTCCGCACAAGATTACGATGCGGATCTATCGCGACATTCGGTTCAGCAAAAACAAGCTGCCGTACAAGACCCATCTGGCGGCGTGGTGGGCGCGGCGCGGGATGGAGAAGACGTCGGGTGGTGGATATTATTTGCAGGTGAGTCCGCTGGGGGTGATGGTGGCGGCGGGCGTGTACATGCCGGAGCGGGAACAGTTGCTGACGATTCGTCGATGGATGAGCGAGAACCACGCTGGCTATCGCGCGTTGGTGAAGAAGGTGATGAAGGCGAAGGGTGCGGGGTTTGAGACGATTGATGCGCAGGGATTGACGCGGATGCCCAAGGGTTTCGCGGCGGATGATCCTGCGGATGAGTTGGTGCGAGCGAAAAACTGGGGAGTGCGCACGGAACTGCCGGCGGAGATTGCGTTGGAGCCTGCACTCGCACGCGAGATCATTCGCCGGTTCAAGTTGGCGGCCCCGGTGGTCAATGCGTTGAATGGAGCGATTCTGGAGGGCAATGGGGGGATGGAAAAGGATCGTTCCACGTTGGGACGGAAGCCGCTATTTTGACTTGACGGTGAAGAAATCCGGTGAAAACGGGCTTAAAAGGGAACATATCCTCAAGAAACCTGTAAATATCTGTGGAAATGGCTGATTTGACGTTGACAAAGGGCTCTGGAAGGTTGAAGGTGAACATCGGCGCGGTACTCTGCACCCGCGTGAACACTGGCGATTGCCGCTTCATAAAGCTTCTGGCAGGTTGCAGGAAGACGCGTGCGGTATGTCGACAGCGGCAGGATGCGGAGATGGGCTGAGACCCATGCTTCATCCGCTTTACCAATCTATTTATCGAACGAAGGAGATACAACATGGCAAAGGGAATTACAAAGACACAGCTGGTTCGCTTACTTGCGGAGAAGCTCGAACTCACCAACAAGCAGACCGCTGCGTTCCTCGAGACGCTGGCCGAAACGGCCGTGAAAGAGACCAAGAAGACTGGTGAGTTCACGATCCCCGGTATCGGCAAGCTGGTGAAGGCGGAGCGCAAGGCGCGCATCGGCCGTAACCCCCAGACCGGCGAGGCCATCAAGATCAAGGCTAAGACTGTCGTCAAGTTCCGCGTGGCGAAGGTCGCGAAGGACACGATCGCTCCGCCCAAGAAGTAGTTCGGGCCCTTTGGGAGTCCAGTAGAGAGGGTCGGAGAGTCGACGCGATGTGCGCCGAGGCTCCGGCCCTTTTAACTTTGTTGGTAGAGGTTGCGGTGGCCGGGTTGCGATCAGGCGGGGTTGGGGACGTCTTGCGGGGCGCTCGGCAGCAAGGCTCGGACGATCAGCCAGACTCCGATGGAGATGAGCAGGCCCTGACGAAGGGGCCGCGCGTTGAAGCTCCATCCGAAGACAGCGAGGACGAGGAAGGCCGCGGGGAAGTAGAGCTCGCCGAGGAGAGACTGGAGCCAGTGGGGTTGCGCGCTGGCGGCGGGAGCCTGCGGCGTGAGTGCCGGGAGGAAGCGTGGGACGGCTGCTTTGTAGTCGAGATAGGGCTGGCCAAAGCGCGCTGCCAGGAAGGGCTCTTCCGCTAAGGCGAGGCGCAGCTGGAAGATCCAGAGCAGGGTCACGGCGAAGAGGGCTCCGCTCGGCGGCATGAGGATGGCGATGCCAAAGGTGTGGATCAGCGTCCCGAGATAGAGCGGATTGCGCGTGCGGCGATACGGGCCGTCCGCGAGCATGGCCGCACCGTGCATTGCGGGCGATTTGACGATGCTGGAGCCGACGTAGGCGGAACCCCAGATAGGCAGGAAGGCACCGAGCGCCGTGAGGGCGAGGGCGATCACGAGGAGCACGACCGTCGCAGCACTGAAGGTGAGCCAGCCCTGGCGCGAAAGCATAGACGAAACGACGAGCCAGGTGGATCTTGTGCTGAAGCCCGGAACGTCCGCGAGTGCGGGGATGAACAGCCACGGCGCGGTGAAGCCGAGGATGTAGATGAGCGCATGGATCGCAAAGCGGAATTTGTATTCGAAGCGTGAGGCCTGCATTAGAAGCTGTTCTCCGAGATCGCGCGCTCGTGGGATGGAGCTGAGGCGACGAGCTTGTCGACGGCGGCGGGTTGCGCTTCGTCCTTGTAGATGACGCCGGACTTCATGACGAAGGGAACGTGCTGGAGAATGCGCACGTCGGCGAGGGGATCGCCCTGGACGGCGATGACGTCGGCCCATTTGCCGGGCTCCAGCGAGCCGACGTGCGCGGTCCAGCCCATGAGGTCGGCGGCGTTGAGGGTGGCGGTCTGGAGGGCGGCCAGCGGCGTCATGCCGAACTGGTTGACGTAGACATCAAGCTCGTGGGCGTTGAGGCCGTGCGGGTAGACCGCAGCGTCTGTGCCGCAGGCGATTTTGACGCCGGCCTTGATGGCCTTGATGGCATTCTGCTTCTCGACGGCGCTGACGTCCTTCATCTTCTGCTGGTAGATCGGCGGGAGGTTGCCGTACTGCTGCACCCAGTCGATGAGATAGGCGGTGGGGACGAGGTAGGTGCCGTGCTTCAGCATCATGGCAATGCCTGCGTCGTCGAGATAGCTGCCGTGCTCGATGGAGTCGACTCCGGCTTCGGAGGCCCAGAGGATGGCTTGTGCGCCGTGAGCGTGGGCGGCGACCTTGCGGCCGAGACGGTGCGCGTCGGCTACGATGGCCTGCATCTCTTCGAGCGTGTATTGGCTGGCCTGCGGGTCATCACCCTTGGAGAGGACGCCACCGGAGGCGCCGATTTTGATCAGATCGGCGCCATATTTGATGTTTTGGCGAACCATGTGCTGGACCGCTGGGATGCCGTCGGCTACGCCTTCTCCGACCACGTGGTACTGCTCGGGGAGGAGGTTTTCGTCCATGTGGCCTCCGGTGATGCCGAGCGGCGGGCCGGAGACCTGCATGTGCGGACCGGGGATGTGGCCGGCGTTGATCTCGTCGCGCAGGGCTACGTCGGTGAAGTCATTCGCGCCTACGTTGCGGACGGTGGTGAAGCCCGCTTCGAGTGTGGTTTTGGCATTCTCGACACCGAGGATGGCCTCTTTGCCGGGGGTCATCGAGAGCTCGAAGTAGGGATCGAAGTTGGTGGCCATGGTGAGGTGCGTGTGCACGTCGATGAGGCCGGGAAGCAGGGTGTAGCTGGTGAGGTCGACGACGCGGTCGCCGGGGTTGGCGGGGGTGCTCGCGGTGGGCGCGATCGCGATGATGTGGT
>DATCBR010000174.1:0-2364 GCA_036511765.1 Acidobacteriaceae bacterium
TGGAGAAAGGCGCCCGCGCAGAGTTGATGCACTGCAGGGCGATGGCGGAGAATCTCTTCCAACATTCGAGGTACGGGGCGACCTAACGCTGCGGCACTCGGCTGCGGCGTATTCTAATAATGGAGGCGGGCGACCGCAGTCCGTCATCCGCTACCCTGCCCCACGCCGGCCGCCGCAGCGCGTGGTTATTCGGCGATCCGGGCTGCACTGACGTTGGCACGCTAAGTCCCGGCTGCCTCTACAAGATGCCTGATGTGCATGTAATGGTCATCAAGGTGAATGCCGGCTCTTTGCAGGAATCCAAGAATCCCGAGTAGCTCCGCTTTCATCTTGACGATCTGCTCCGCCAGCTGTTCGTCGGTGATGGCGTTGACCAAAGGATCCTGCGAGGCATCCTTCTTCGCATAAAGTGCCTGCCAGCGCTTAAAGTACTTTTGCATGCTGGTCTCGTAGGTCCTGATCATCTGGAGGTCCGAGGGGCCCAGCGCTTTCGCAAGGTCGGCGGCTGTGATGACTTGAAGCGTTCTGTCCTCTTGTTTGACCACAATCTCCATACCCCTCGGCTGAATCTTGTAACGCCAGCGATCTTCAGCCCCTTCGGACTCCCTTGGGCGCTTTGTGAGTACTGACTTGATCTGGCCAGCAATCTTATCGAAGATGTCGAGCGCGCCCTTCGTCGCAGTGACCAAGGCGGCAATGTCGGCCGGGTTGAGCATTGGGCGGCACCGTGGATTAGGGTTGCAAATCCGAGCCTAGGTCGGCTGCCTGACTCCGGTCCAGCTATCGCCGCGGCGATCTGCTGCGGCGTTTCATAATAGTCGCGGCCAGCGAGCGCAGCGAGCGGTCCGCTGCCGCAGCCTGCGCCGGCAGTGCCTGGTTATGCCGCCCTGCATGGGAAGCGCGAGTTACGCAATCTGATCGCTCTTCCGGAGATTGCAGGTGGCGCAAAGGAGCTGAATGTTCGCCTCGGCATTGCCACCACCCTTCGAAACCGGAATAATGTGATCGAACTGAAGCTCACTCGTCGCGCCGCATTCGAGGCAGCGTCCGGCATCACGCACAAAGACAGCCTCCTTCACCTCACGCGAAATCGGCGCCCGACTTTTCCCCTGCGGGTCTGCGACGGCTTCAAGTGCGGCGACATCCATCCGCAGCGCACGTAATTCGCGTTCCTTTCCGAGGATGAATTTCTTCACGCGAAGAGTGGCTTCTGTTCGAGCGGCGTCTGGCGTCAATGCGACGCTAACGTTTGTGACTTCGACGATGCGCCCCTTGAACACTAGTGTGAATGGTGGCGTCCAAGCTGCATCCGGATCGTACGCCGATCCCGTCAAGAAGGCAGGCAAAGGAACTGGGTTGGCCGCCGACAGTTCGAGACAAGCCGCAAATACGGCGTCCGAAGGGTCTAGCGACAATTCCACCGGCTTGGCATCCGGGCGGCGGGACAGAAGCATCACTACGCACCCAGTGTGATCGACGCGGCCTATCTCTCTCATGGTCAGAGTTTACTCGTGGACGGCATGCCGCCGTGGCGTTCTGGTGCGGCGCTCGATAAATAGTTGCGGCCGGCTCGGTCCGCTCGCTGGCCGCATCCAAGGCCAACTCCAGCGGCAACGGCGACTCCCGTAGCCACGCCCGCCGCGCTGATGGTGGCCACAGGGGCGGATGCCGTGGACCAACTCACAGTTCCTACGCTGATCGCCGATCCGTTCTGGTCCAATCCTGATACGGTCGCCGTCGTGGCGTCCCCTACCTCGATCGTGCTGGCGGGAAGAGCGAGCGTCAGGGTCGTGAGTACCGCCTGTACTGACGCTGTCGGGCGAGCATCCTTCGGGCCGCTCGCGCCGCACGACAGGCTTAGGGATTCGGTGACCAACAACGCTGCGCCAACGACCAAGCCACGTGTGCGCACGACAATACCTCCGAGGGGGAGAGCGCAACAATGGACCTAGACACTCCAATCGTGGCGCGCCACGCTGCACCTCGCAAGGTGAGCCTACGGCTACCTGTGATTAAAACTTTCTAACAGGCCGCAGATGGGCCAAGCGGGTGCAAGCCTAAACCTCAGGCGCGACCCCGGCGGACGCGTGGTACCGTCCCCCGTCATCGACCCACATTTCGCCCATGAGCGCGAGGGTTTCTAGGTGCCGCTGCACAAGATCGCGCTTGGCCCCCTTGAACCGGACGAGGGCGTCTTCGATAGAGAGCGGAGCCCTCGCGATGAGCTGTTGGAGCGCGAACATCTGTTCGATCGCGCTTGCGGGCCAAGTCCTCGGTCGGCCACGGGGAGCTTTCGGCTCAGACAGCCCCAGTCCCATCTCGGGCACAGCCGACTCCACTTCGGCGCCGAGGCGCGGGATCTGG
>DATCBR010000175.1:0-3312 GCA_036511765.1 Acidobacteriaceae bacterium
GCGAACAAGGCGAGCGTCAGCCATTTCAGCACATGCACGTAGCGGTGATAGGGCACGAGAACCTGCAGAAGCAGCGAGCCCGCCGCAAACAGGACCGCGAAAAACGTCTCGCCCCAAGCCGAAGACCAGGCGCACTGCCGCGCCCATGGCTACGATGTCGGCGCCGATATTCACAGTGTTGGCGAGGAATAACAGAAAGACGATGACATAGACCAGCGGGCGCGGCAGCACGCGCGCCATATTGGCGGCGAGGCCCTCGCCGGTGACGCGGCCGATACGGGCGCAGATCGCCTGGATCGCCGCCATCAGCGGAAAGGTGACCACCACCGTCCACAGCATGTTGACGCCGAACTGAGCGCCGGCCTGCGAGTAGGTGGCAAATGCCGCTCGGGTCGTCGTCTGCCGCGCCTGTAATGAGGCCCGGACCAAGACGCCGGAACCAAGAGACGTGAACGGGCGGGCGCGACTCACTCATTCCGTCGACCTTGCGGTTGAGATCAAACTAGGGATCTTTCGCCCGAGTCGGAAGACACACGGTACACCCCACCCAATCAGCTCGCGCACCTGGCGTTCCGAGCAGCCACATTCCTCGGGCAAACGCGGTCGGCGCGTACGGACATTTGAGTCACCTGGCGCATCTGGGCTCTATCAAAAGAATGGTGACCGCCGGGGACATTTGTCGAGGCGGTCTCGGGCAGCCCCTGAACGCCGTTCTAGAGGGAACCTTTCGGCCTACGAGGCGTTGAACATGTATCAGCCGACTTTGAGGAACGCGCGTAGTCAGGCCCCCCAGCCACTGCGCTCCTGCTCCGTCGGTCGAAGAACTTGAAGCCGTCTCATCCGCCCCGGTGAGGCGGTTTCTCTTCATGTGCGAGCGTGTGTGCGGTATTGGATAGTCGCATCACTGGCGCGCATGACAAGATCAATGATCGCTGGCGCGCGTATCAGGATCCGGCGACTGAGAGAGCCGCATCCGCTCCCCCTGGCAGTTGCCAGGCTGGCCTTGGCTCGCAGAGTCGGCGTCGAATTCGGTTTGCGAAGCTGAATCTCATTCCCGTCGGCGATGACGGTGACCGCCGGGGACCCTGTCGAGTGGGGCTCGGGCGCGCGCCCCCGGCGGCACCCTGCCCGCTGCGGGGCGACGTCTGCAGCGAGGCGAACCCGCGGGCCTCAGGGCTCAGGCAGCGCACGCAGCGCACGCAGCGCAACCGAACCTTCTACGCAGAAATCTGATCTTCGACGCCGATCCAGTTGATGTGCCACTGATGCTCATTGGCAATATCCGGGGTCAAGGCGCTGCCGTCTGCCAGTGGCAAATTGACCTGAAAGCCAAAGCGTGTGGGCTTGTAGATCGCACTTCCTCCGAAAGTGGTCCATTGATCATTCGCGCCCCCAAGAGAGGCCACGTAAATCGGAGTGAACTCGAATGCTGCGGCGTGGGTGTCGACCAACAAGCGGATGCTTGTTTCGTCGCGCACCTGCCATGCGGTTTCACCAGGTTTCGTCTGGCCGGCAAAAAAGCGTTGCATCGTCACTCTCCCGCTCCAACAGTCGCCACACTACGGCCAATGCAAATAATCTGTGCGCGAGCATCGCGCGTCCCGCTGACCACCGGCCATTGCCCTCATTCTCGCACGAAAACGCCCCGGCGGTGAGGCCGGGGCGCTGGTCCGCCGCAAGCGGGTCCGTGGCTACTAGTGCCGTACGGCGATCATCGCCTCCACAACGTCCCAGGCTTCCTCCCAAGTCCGGTCCCGCGGCTACGACTGGTACGCCGGTATCTGAACCGTGGGCCTGTCTGGCTGCTGCGAGCGGCCCTGCTTCGGGTGCGCCTGCTGCCACTCCCAACTCGGGCCGAACTCGCCGCGGATGTCGCCGACCGCATGGATATACGAGAAGAGCAACACGACGAGGGCCGCATTGAGGGCGCAGAGTGTGGCAAGCAAGAGCCGCGTGCGTCCCCCCAAGACGCCGCCACCGCCGAACGTCGCCGTGAGCGCCACCCACAATGTCATGACCGGCGTGATCACGATCATGTAGTGCGGATAGAGTCCGCCGCCACGGATGGTGAGCAGTGTCAGGATCATGCCGAAGCCGAAGAAGGCCGCGCGCACGATCCTGCCCCCTGGCGTCTCGCCCAGAAGAATCCAGCGCAGCGAAAACTCTCCCGCACGCAAGTACCGCCAGGCCGCAGGCACCGTCAGCGCCAGCGCGACCGCAACGATGGCGACGTAGATCGCGAGAACCAGCCAGGTCCGGCCCCCACCGACTTCCGGCCAGCCGAGGAAGCGCGGAAACTCGACTGGCCCGAGCACGTGGTCCGGGCCGTAGCCGAACGGCGTGGTGAACCAGCGACCATAAAAATAAGGAAGCGGCAGCCTCAGCTTCACTAGTCCACCGCCCACCGATGCGCTGCTCGCCAGCCAGGTTATCGCCGGCAGAAAGCCAATGACTGCGCCCGAGATCAGCCCCCCCTTGCGGAAGGCATGCCGGTCGTCGGCGATGGTCCATACGAACAGTGACAACCCCAGAAATGCACAGGTCGGATGGATCTGGCCTCCCACCACCGTCATCAGTGCGAAGAGGAATGATCCCGGCCACGACCGGCGGTGCCACCATGCCGCCAGCATGACCACGATGAAGATGGGCAGCGTCGAGGGCGGCCAGATCTTGCGCTCGAACACGATTGCGATCGGGTTCACCGCCCATAGCGCCGCCGCCCACAGCCACGGCTCGCGTTGGCCGCGCGGGATGCTGCGGACCGCGAACGCGACGAAGGCGAAGAGCGCCGCAATGTTAAGGACCTGCACCGCCTGAGCCAACCCGACCGGCGTGTCGGGATGCGCTACCAGCCCGAGCAGGATGAAGACCCAGACGCTCATTGCTGGGTTGGGACCGCCGACGCTCATGGTCATGCCAAGGGTCGGCCACGGCCCGCCATGGAGCACGGTGATCACCTGGTTGAAGGAGAATTGCTCGTCGCTGTGGAATTCGATCGCGCCCGGATAGAAGAGGCGGAACACCACCCCCGCGACTAGAGCCGCCGCGATCACGAGCGTCACCATACCGGTGCTGCGCTTGGGCGCTAGCGGCGCCTCGGTGCTTGTGGTTGCGCCAGCAACGACTCGTTCGGTCAAAGACAGATATCCGTCACCACAGTCCCCCTCCCAACGCCACGCAAGCTGCGGGCCAACCATCGCGAGTCGGAGGCCACGAAACGTGGGTCTCGATACCCAATACCAGTACATCAAAGACAAGAACGCTTTTTCCGCACGTGCCACTTCGGGGCGAAGCGATGCGGAGAAAGCCAGG
>DATCBR010000176.1:0-3195 GCA_036511765.1 Acidobacteriaceae bacterium
GCGAGGTAGCCGTCCCAGGCGATCTTGCCGAGGCAGACGACGACGCTCAGACGAGGCAGCGCGGCGATCTCGGCGGAGAGATGCGGCGAGCAGTTGCGGATCTCCTGCGGAGTCGGCTTGTCTCCCGGCGGAGCGCAGCGCACGACAGAGGCGATCCAGGCATGGCGCAGGCGGAGACCATCGTCGCGCGAGACGCCGCGCGGCTGCGAGGCGAGGCCCAGGGAGTGCAGGACGGGATACATGAAGTCTCCGGAGCCGTCGCCGGTGAAAGGGCGGCCTGTGCGGTTGGCGCCGTGGGCCCCGGGCGCAAGCCCCAGGATGAGGATACGGGCCTGCGGGTCGCCGAATCCTGGAACGGGGCGAGACCAGTATTCATGGTCGATGTAAGCGCGGCGGCGCTTCTCGCCGATGCCGGCACAGTAGGTGCGCAGGCGGACGCAGAGCTCACAGTCAACGATGGCATTGCGTGCGCGATCCAGCGTCGGATTCGTAGGTTGGATGATGACGAGAGAGGCGGACAAGTGGACCTGACTGGTTCTGTTGACGCGACGCAGGAATATCTGCGATGGAGGCAAACGCTGCAAGCGGTTGTGCCGATAGAATACAACCGGGTGTCCCTGGCCGAACATTGCCGGGATTCCTGAGGGGGCCGACACACAGAATGGATGGCAACAGAGCAGGCGAGGCACTCTCGGGGTGGTTCCACCGAGTATGGCGCAGGGGTGTGATGCGCTCGGGAATGATGACCGGGCTGGTCCTCGCCATTGCAGCCCTGGCGTTTATTTTTGCGTACCGCCAGCATCAGCAAGGCAACTTCCACAAACTGAAGGAACGCATGGCGACGGAGCGCCCGCAGACAACGGTGCCGGCTCCCGGAGGCCTGGAGCCGATTGAACTGACCCGTACGCGGATGATGGACGACACGGTGCCGGAGTTCACGGCTGTCACGCTGCTGCCGGGTAGGGGAATGAACGTCTTGCAGATTCAGGCCTCCATACCGGGCATGGGAGAAACCGACCTGCTGGCATCGCCTTCGGTGAACGCGGCTGCTGTAGCGATGACCGGAAAAGGGGCGGATGCCGGGGGACAGTACAGCTTGCACGCAGGAGGGGCATTCGAGATTCCCTGGGCGGACAGGATATGGAGCCTATCCTCCGGCGACCGAGGCCGTCTTTCGACGGAGTGGGAAGGACACTCAATCGAGCTCCCTGCCTCGTCGTCTCCGGTGGAGGGCGGCCTGATGCTGGCGTCGCCGTCCGATTTATCGAATACCTCGACACTGCCCGACGGCGCACAGGCGGAGGCGACGTTTCGTGGAATCGGCGAACACTGGCCTTCGAAGATGGAGGTAAGGATCGCGACCCTGCTGAGCAGGCACACGATAGACCTGACGGTAACTGTACGCAATGCAGGCGCTGCGGCCGGGCCGGTCGGCATCGGATGGACGCCGAAGTTTGCAATCATGAAGGGTGCGCGTTCTCAACTGCGGCTGCGCATCCCTGCCGAGGCGATCGTGGAGCAGGGCAAACGTCAGAATGGATTGCCGACGGGAAAGCTGACACCAGTCCTGAATTCCGCGTTGGACTATACCGCCCCCAATGGCGTGGCGCTGTCCGATGCGCCCATGGACACATGCTTCGCGGACCTGACCCAGGGTGTGATGGACAATGGACCGGCGGCGGAGCTGATCGATCCGTTGAACGGCTACAAGCTGCGCCTGACCGCCCTGAGTTCCGAGATCAAGGCAATGCGCGTGACCATTCCCGCGGATGGCAGCTATCTCTCGATCGGGCCGCAGTTCAATTATCCCGACCCGTTCGGACATGAATGGGACAGGACCGGAGGCGGTGGCATGGTGGTGCTGCAGCCGGGCCAGTCGACGCAGTGGAAGGTGCGGCTGGAGATTCTGCCGCTGGCCACCGCGAAGACGATGTAAAGCGGCCTCCTTTGAGTTGCTCCTGAGAGCGAGCGGAGATCGCAACTGCATCGAGGAATGACTGCGCAGGGTTTGACCCGCTGTGAGTGTGCCTCGTAGAGTGGAGAGAGCGCGCAAGAGGCGCATACAGTGTGCGGCGCGGCCCGGATAAGGGCCAATGCGCCTGGAAGGCATGGCCTTGAGTCAGGTTGAGATGGCAGAAGACGAGACAACAACGGAGCAGCAGGCAGAGACAGCGGGACAGGGGCATGACCACGACCCTGCGCAGGACCACACGCACGAGCATCAGCACAGCCATGGGCCTACGCTGAACCCCGAGCTGATGCGAGAGATCGCTGTGGAAGTCCCCGCGGACGAGGTTTCGAAGACTTACGGCAAGATGACCAAGCGTTATCAGAAGCAGGCGCGGTTGCCAGGCTTCCGCTCCGGCAAGGTGCCCGAGTCGTTGATCCGGTCGAAGTTTGCGAAGGAACTGCGGCAGGAGGTGCTGGAGGCGCTGGTAAGCGAGCGCTTCCGCAAGGAGATTGAGGAACGCAAACTGCGGCCGATCTCCGAACCGCAACTGCTGGATCTGCAGTTGAACGACGGCGAGCCGCTGCGCTTCAAGGCCGCGTTCGAGGTGCTGCCTGAGTTCGACGTAGCTGGCTACGACGCGGTGAAGGTAGAGAAGCCCGATGTCACGCTGACCGATGATGAGTTCGACGCCGAGCTGCAGCGTGCGCTGGAGAGCCAGGCAACGGTAGAGACAGTGGAAGAAGACCGTGCGCTAGTAGACGGCGACTGGGCGGAGATCGAATACAAAGGCGAGATCAAGCCGCTGGCGCAGACAGTTGGCGAGGAGACGCCGAAGGGCGAGGAGATCGGTGGACAGGATGTGCTGATCGAGATCGGCGGAAAGAATACGGTCGCAGCCTTCACCGATGCGCTAAGAGGTAAGAAGGCGGGGCAGGAGCTGGCAATCGAGGTGGACTATCCGACCGACTTCGGCGACCGCAGGCTCGCGGGGCAGACGGTGAACTACGACGTGACGGTGAAGGCGATCAAGAGCAAGACCTATCCGGAGAAAGACGCCGAGCTGGCGAAGCAACTGGGCGGCGTGGAGACCTGGGAGGAGTTCGAGACGCACCTGCGCGAACAGGCGGCGCGGCGCAAGAAGGACGCGCTCGAGTCGAACGCGAAGGGCAGGATGCTGGATGAGTTGATCGGCAGGTACAACTTCCCCGTCCCCGAATCCATCGTTCAACAGCGAGTAGACGCGC
>DATCBR010000177.1:0-11316 GCA_036511765.1 Acidobacteriaceae bacterium
GGCGGGTCGAATTGAACTCGAGATCGAT
The DNA here is from genome assembly GCA_036511765.1 of Acidobacteriaceae bacterium. GTDB lineage: Bacteria > Acidobacteriota > Terriglobia > Terriglobales > Acidobacteriaceae > Edaphobacter. Next base: position 29 of record DATCBR010000177.1, read on the forward strand.
CGCCGCCCGAAGAAGAAACAAACAATCATTCGGGTGATCGATTGGGCCGAAGGTATGACCGACGCCGACTTCGAGAAATGCGTCGGCAGCTATGGCGACGACACGAGCGGCCAAGTCGGTCGTGGGGTCTTCGGAATGGGACTTAAGGACACGATCAACGCGTTTGGCGAGGGCACGATCACCTCCTTCAAGAACGGGGCTAAGTACCATTGCACCCTGAAAGACGTCGATGATCTGAGTCTGCACCCAGCACGATCTATTACTAGCGCCGACCGTAAGGAATTTCAAAATGCCTCGCGCGGCACCGTCGTTGAGATCGTGGTCAAGAATCCCAAGGTAAAAATTCCCCAGATTGATAATCTACGTCTGCAGCTTCAGACTCATGTGTGTCTCCGAGGGATAATGAGCGATCCCTCACGTACGGTGGTCCTCCGTAACCTTAGAGCGGGCAATGCCGACCCGATCAGCTACGAGTTCCCCGAGGGAGAAGCGCTCTTAGACAATCTGCGGCTTCCCCTTTCTGGCTTTCCAAGCCTAGAAGCTACCCTAACCGTTAAGCGGGCGAATGGTCCTGAATCGTTGGAGCAAGTCGGGTCTTTCCGCACGGGCGGAATTCTCATCACCAGCCGTCGGACGATTCACGAGGCCACACTGTTTGGATACGATGACGATCCGCATGCCGCTCGGCTTTTCGGCGAGCTTCGGTGTGACGCGCTTTACGATCTACAGGCGCAAGGCGAACCAGTTGTCGACAAAAATCGTAGCGGGCTACGAAAAGACCATGAATTGACCAAACTTCTCTTTGCTGCCGCAAAGTGTGAAATTGAAAAGTTAGTCACAGCGGAGCGGCAGAGGGAAAGGCGGGAGCGGGAAACTCTTGAGAAGGAAGAAACGAAGCGCCGGTTTCGTGACGCCGTCAAAAGCTTAAATGAAATGGCGAAAAATGAACTGCAAATTGGGGGTTTGGGCGCAGGAGACGGGCCAATGCAACTTGAAGCTCGTACGCCTGAAGACGGGCTCGAATTCATTCCCGACTCCTACCGCGTCCTGCTGGGCGAGCGAACCAACCTGAAGCTCCGGGTTCGGGTGGACGGCGTATCGGGTATTTCGGTTGGCGATCGCGTCGAAGTCAGTTGCGACAACGCACATATCCATATTCTCGATGACAGACCACTAGTGCCACGCTTATTCAGTGAGGAGCCGCCGCTTGCACTCGTCCACGTTCAAATCGAAGGTATTCAGGCGAACGCTCAGGGTCTTATAACGGCAAAGTGCAAAGCGAAAACCGCCATAGCAATGGTTGAGGTAGTCTCGACGCGAAGCCAGAAAGAACATACACCGTCGGGTGGCCTTTTTAAAGAAATCAAATATGAAGAGCACCCTGACACTCCGGTCCGAGCCCACTTTGATCGAAAGGAGGGGCTCATCTGGATCAATACACGCGGCCCGTCGGTGGATTTGTACTTCGGCCCCGGCGGCGAGGGCCAAGACCTTCCCGCGAATCAGGTGCTAGTAGCCGAACTCGTTACAGAGCTCTCATGTCAAGAAATTGCGCGCCGAAAGAATGAGACAAAGACTTTGGATATCCCCCCAGGCATCGACGATCTGGAGGCATTCAACCGCGAGCTGGAGAAGCTTAAAGCGACATACGCACCGCTCATCCATAAGGCGCTTGTTGCGCCGCAAGCGAGACGTACGATGTGATCGGAAATTGGCTAAACTCCCCTGTATTTCCGCCTCTTTTCTCACATATTTCGGCACGCCAGCGCGCCCCAAATCCGCCGCGAAAACGCCTATAATAGAGCCATAAATCATGGCTGACGAACTCTTTCCCCCAGATTCCGACGACCCCAACATCCCCTCTCCACAGGACGCCAACTCCAACGATCCGCCGCCCGCCGGATCGCCTCCTGACGGCCCGCCCGAAAGCACCGTGCGCGGGCCTGGCGCCGCCTTCCTCGTCCCGGTCAACATCGAGGACGAGATGCGCCGATCGTACCTCGACTACTCCATGTCGGTCATCATCGGGCGCGCGCTGCCCGACGCCCGCGACGGCTTGAAGCCGGTGCATCGCCGCATCCTCTACGCCATGGAGGAGATGGGCCTACAGTACAACAAGAAATACGCCAAGAGCGCCAAGCCCGTCTCGCAGGCCATGGGCAACTACCATCCGCACGGCGACGCCGCCATCTATGACGCCCTCGTGCGCCTCGCGCAGCCCTTCGCCATGCGCTACACCATGGTCGATGGCCAGGGCAACTTCGGCTCCGTCGACGGCGACCCTCCCGCCGCCATGCGTTATACCGAGGCCCGCCTCACCCGCATCGCTGGCGAGATGCTGGCCGACATCGACCAGGACACCGTCGACATGGTGCCCAACTACGACGGCTCCACCACTGAGCCCACCGTCCTGCCGACGCGCATCCCCAGCCTCATCGTCAACGGCAGCACCGGCATCGCGGTCGGCATGGCCACCAACATCCCGCCGCACAACCTGACGGAGGTCGTCAACGCCGCCATCGCCCTCATCGAACGCGACGGCAAGCGAGACGCTGACGATAAGCGCAGCGAACTCGACGTCGTCCTCGAACACGTCAAAGGGCCCGACTTCCCCACCGGCGGCTTCATCTTCGGCAAGTCCAACATCCGCGCCGCTTACACCACCGGCCGCGGCCGCTTCCTCATGCGCGCCAAGTGCGCCGTGGAAAGCATCTCCGGCAACCGCCAGGCCATCATCGCCACGGAGATTCCCTACCAGGTCAATAAATCCAACCTCATCAAACGCATCGCCGAGCTCGTCAACGGCAAGATCATCGACGACATCTCCGATGTGCGCGACGAGTCCGACCGCACCGGCATGCGCATCGTCATCGAGCTGAAGCGCGGCGCCCAGCAGGAGATCGTCCTCAACCAGCTCTGGAAGCACACCCAGATGCAGGACAGCTTCTCCATGATCTTCCTGGCCGTGCACAACGGCCAGCCTAAAGAGCTGCCTTTAGATCACGCCATCCGGGCCTTCTTGGACCACCGCGTCGAGGTCGTCCGCCGCCGCACCGCCTACCTGCTGGGCCGCGCGCGCGACCGCGAGCACATCCTGCTCGGACATCAAATTGCTTTAGACCACCTCGACTCGGTCATCAAGATCATCCGTCAGTCCGCATCCCGCCCCGAGGCCCGCGAGAACCTCTTCCAGTTCTTCTCCGGCAAGAAGATCACCTTGCGTGGCACGGAACTCACCGGCGTCAAGCTCGACCCCAGGAAGTACTCCATCGACAGCGCGCTGCTGCCGCTCAACGCCGCCGGCACCGCCACGCTCATCCTCAGCTACCGCCAGATCGACGCCATCCTCGAACTGCAACTCTACCGCCTCACGCAGCTCTCCATCGACGAGTTGCTCAACGAGCTGCGCCAGGTCCGCGACAACATCGCCGAGTTCGAGTCGATCCTCGCCTCCCAGGCCAAGCTGCGCAAAGTCATCATCAAGGAGCTCACCGAGGTCCGCGACCGCTACGGCGACGCCCGCCGCACGCAGATCCTCGACGAGACCGCCGAGCTGGGTCTCGAAGACCTCATCGCCGACGAGCAGGTCGCCGTCACCGTCTCCAACACCGGCTACCTCAAGCGCACGCCCATCTCCATCTACCGCCAGCAGCGCCGCGGCGGCACCGGGCGCCTGGGCATGAAGACGCGCGAGGAAGACTTCGTCGCGCAGCTCATCATCGACTCCACGCACGCCTACCTGCTCTGCTTCACCAACACCGGCCGCGTCTACTGGATCAAGGTGTATGAGATCCCCGACATCGGCGCCGCCGGCAAGGGCAAGGCCATGGCCTCGCTCATCGACCTCCAGCCCGGCGAGAAGGTCGTCACCATCCTCGCCGTGCGCGACCTCGAAGAGGAGTCCAAGTTCGTCCTCTTCGCCACGCGCAACGGCACCGTCAAGAAGACCGCCCTCAAGGACTTCTCCAACGTGATGGCCCGCGGCATCATCGCCATCAACATCGACAAGGACGACGAGCTGGTCATCGCCCGCATCACCGACGGGCATCAGGTCATCTTCCTGGCCACGCATGACGGCCTCGCCATCCGCTTCTCTGAGGATGACCTCCGCGCGATGGGTCGTCCGGCGACAGGCAACCGCGGCATCAACCTGCGCAAGGACGACTACGTCATCGGCGCCGCGGTCACGCCCTCCACCGAGGCCCGCAACCGTGCGCGTCTGGAACGCGCCAAGGCTGCCGGGCTCACCAGCCAGGTCAAGTCCGCGATCGAAGAGGCTGCGGACTCCGCCGCCGCCCAGCCGCTCGAGCTGGCTGAATCCGACGACACCGCAGCCGCGCCGTCAGCAGACGACAAGGTCACCGCCAAGCTCGCCGCGCTCGATGAGAAGCTCGGCCTCACGCCGTGCCTGATTCTCGCCGTCTCCGAGAACGGCTTCGGCAAGCGCACCGACGTGGACGCCTACCGCCTGCAGGCCCGCGGCGGCAAGGGCGTCATCTCCATGAAGACCACGCCCAAGATCGGCAAGGTCGCCGCCATCAACCTGGTCGACGACACCACGGAGATGATGCTCATCAGCCAGTTCGGCAAGATCATCCGCATCGACACCAAAACCATCCGCTCCGCCGGCCGCTCCACCTCCGGCGTCAAGCTCCTCAACCTCGACCCCGACGACAAGGTCGCCGCCGCCGTCATCATCCCCCCCGAAGACCCCAAGTCCGCCACCACCGACCCCACCACCCCCGTGCAGTAGGGTGTGGGGTCTGGTTGTCTGTTGCCCCGGCTGACGGCTCTACCCCCCCTATGTCCGCGTGCAAGCGGCTGAAAAGCGGCGGCTTGCGGATGTATGTCGCGCAAATGGTGCAAATTCCGTGCAACCGGCGGGAGGGCAACCAGTGGATGACATACCCGATGCCACACCGGATTAGAGAGGGCGCAGCACCGCCTGACACCCCTTTTGTCTCTGCGGGAGAGGGACGTTCGCAGATTGGGAGATGCGGTTGTTGCGCGCATGGCCACCCTCCAGCGCTGAGTTGCTGCTCTCTTTCTATTTTACGGGATGTACACGCTGAGTTTTGGCGGCGATCTGCCGCAGATGCAGTGGCTTACAAGAGAAAACTTGACAGGGTTTGCGGAGAGTCCCTGTTTGGCTGTCATTCTGAGCCGTAGGCGAAGAACCCCTGCATTTCGCAGTTGTCGGATACTAAAATCCATCCATGCCGAGCCATCCTCGATCTCACCGATGAAGAGTTCCATCGCCAGATCTGCGACGCGATCCAGCGCGAGCTTGGTCTCGCTAGCTATGCCCGCTTCCTGCGCCTCTTCTGCTCCGGCCGCGGCGACTACGCCGCAGGCCGCCACCAGCGGCTCTCCGGCCTCACCCTCGAAGACATCCAGCGCGAACTCAACGCGGACAAATAAGCCGCCGCCGTCATCATCCCCCCCGAAGACCCCAAGTCCCCCTCCACCGACCCCACCCCCGTGCAGTAGGTGGTTTTCATCAGCCAACAGAAAAGGAGCCCATCGAGGGCTCCTTTCAGATTTAACGGCTTACAAGATCACCCGATGGTGAACGAGTGCGGCTCGGGCTCTTTCAGAGCCTCTGCAAGGCGCGACAACTCCGCGATCTCTGAGTACTCGTTGTAGTCATCAGCCGAGGTGAGCTGAACATCCTCAACTGAGGCCAACTCCATCTTCTCGAAAACGAGACTGTAACCGGTCTTCTCCATAATTCCTCTCTGATTCTAGTTCAAGATTACACGTTGCTTCGTTTGAGCCTCCAGCTGACGCTTGGCTCCAGCCAGATTGTGCTCCGTGCCACACTTGGGGCATCTGATCTTGTCGTCTTTGGGATAAGGAATTGCACCTGCCTGTAATGGTTGCTTCTTCCCAAAGTTTGCCTGCACTTTAATCGCCGTTCCACAACTGCAATTCACGTCAAAAATCGCCATGCCCGGAGCATTGGGAATCACCGCCATAGGCCCTGCCGGTGCGCCGATCATCATAGGGGCGGGCACGTTTGGAGCGACGAAACGCAGGACTTGTGAATTAGAGGTTTCAAATATTTTGTAGAGATTGGTCGACGTAAACGAGATCTGCATTAGAGCTTGGTACCGGAGGATGGCGTCATTCAGCTCGGAATTGGAGGAGTAGTCGGTGATAAGAAGCCGCATGTCGCGGAGGTCCTGCATGTTAATCGAACGTCCGTGAACAAGCCATTTGCGATGGTCGCCGAGCTTAGAGGCGATCTCCTCAGCACGTTGGCGCTTATCATCAAGCGTTACAGGTTGACCCACCTTCACCGCGTCGGTCTGATGCGTGCTCCAGTTTTTGAACTTGTACTGAACCAGCCATTCCCTAGTAAGGTCTTTGGCAAAGCTCAATGCATTCTCGGCGCTTTGCAGTTCGCCTGGGGAGATTCCCTGAAGCATTGGAATATAGGCTTTATTTAGGTTCCCGGTCGATTGCACCTCTTGCTTGATTTTCTCGAAAGCTTCCAAAAGGGCGTCTGCAGAAAAGCGCTTGCCTTGCCATATAAGCTGGGCATCGATCGGTCCCAAAGCTGAACTCGGCCCCATCAGAATCTCATCTGCTGCCATCGTTAGCAGTGTGCCGGCACTCTTCGCCCACCCAGGCACAATGACCGCAACCTCCTTGTATTTGGAGTGGAGTATGCGGACGATGTCTTCCGCGACTTCGCCCGATCCGCCAGGCGTCTCCAGAATTAGATCCAGTTTGTCGGCGGTCAGACCGCTTAGTAGATCGTTGATCGGGGCGAGATCACCGTACTCAATCGAGATTCCAGGGACTGCTTTGCTGATATCAGCAGCGAAAACTAAGACATCTCTTCCGCCCCTTGCCTGCGAAATTCTACTAAGTTGCTTTTTCCTCTCAGCCGTAAGAAGACCAAAGTCTCTCGCGAGGGGTTGATTTAGATACTCACCATAAACTCCCATCAATACTCCCTAGAAAACCCAGCAGGCAACAGCAAACCAAAAAGTCGGAAATTAGAAGCTCCATCGACTACAACTTGGCCATATCCGCGTTCACGTGGACCGAGCCACCGGTGACAGTCATGCCGCGCTTCCAATCTTGATAGCCGCTCTTTTTCACGACCACATCGTGTTTACCGGGCGCGAGAGAAACTGTCGATGGCGTGCTGCCAACAAAGCTTCCGTCCACCTCGATGTCACAATTCGGGACGCTCGCATCGACAGCAATCGAAATTGTTTGAGCGGCCACTGGCGCAGCGGTGGTAGAGGTTGCCATAGACTGAGCAGCGCGAAGTTCCGCCGCGTGTTCGCTCCAATGTGACAGAATTGCTGCGCATGCATCCTGGACGGAACCGCCAACTGAGAGGGTTGATTTGCTGAAGATCGAATCACCGGTTTTCTGGACAAAAACCGCGATCTTATCCTTGTGCGCAAGCAGACTCTTGCCGCCTTCATGATCCAGCTCGACGACATAGTTCGAGACGTCCAGTCGATTGTTGACCGTCACCTGAGGGCATCGCTGTCCAAAGGTCTTAATGATTTCCGCCGTCTGTGGCTGTGCGCCGCCAGATGAGGAAGCAGCGAATACGCCATTCGCGCCTCCTGCGCCTCCGCGGACAGACCAGGAGTTGCTGTCGGTGATATACACCCTTGGGCCGTCCGCACTAGGTACTGGATTGGCATTCTGAGCTATCAGAGGGGAGGAAATCAACATGACCGGGGCAAGAAATAACACAAGACTTCTCTGCATTTTCGTCGTCCAGTTCCGATGTGTTTTTGTTTCGATCCAAGTTACGCCGAACACCCGGCAGACACAACAGGGAAAATGTGAGCATGTCATTCCTTTCCGCGTTGTACGAGATCATCCGCGTCCACGGCACCCACGTCGACAAGGTCCGCGCCGCCATCGCCCACTCCCACCACCACGCCGCCTGAGCCGCCACCGCGCTCTCTGCCGACGCTGGCCTTCCGCGAGGGCAAATCGCCGGGAAATCGCCGGGAAATCGCCGGGAATACAATCAGTCCATGGTGTTCGTGCTGGACAACTACGACTCGTTTACCTACAACCTGGTGCAGTACATGGGCGAGCTGGGCGCTGAGGTGGTGGTGCGGCGCAATGACGAGCTGACGCCGGAAGAGGTGGAGGCGATGCATCCGGACCGCATCCTGCTGTCGCCCGGGCCGTGCACGCCGGAGGAGGCGGGCATCCTGATCCCGTTGATCCGGCACTTTGCGCGGCGTGCGGCAGAAGGCGGCCCGCGCACTCCGATCCTTGGCGTGTGCCTGGGGCATCAGGCGATCGGCGCGGCGTTTGGCGGCAGCGTGGTCCGCGCGGAGAAGCTGATGCACGGCAAGACCAGCGAGGTGGAGCACGACGGACGGACGATCTTTGCGGAGATTCCGTCGGCGATGACGTGCACGCGGTACCACTCGCTGATTGTGGCCGAGGAGGGACTGCCGGCGGAGCTGGAGATCTCGGCGCGTGTGGCGGAGGCTGAGCGTGGCTCCGAAAAGCCTGCGAAGAAGGGCAAGGGCAAGAAGGGTGCGGCAGATTCTCCCACATCTCAACATCGAGATGTGGGGCACCCGGCGAAGGCTGCGGCTGGTTCGAGCGCGGCGGACTCGGGCGTCTCCGGCGCAGGCACGATTATGGGGCTGCGGCATCGCACGCTGCCGATCGAGGGCGTGCAGTTCCATCCGGAGAGCGTGCTGACCACGCACGGCAAGCAGCTCATCGCGAACTTTTTGAAGATGTAGGCTGGACTGCATGGCCCCCTCTCCAGCGTTGCGTCGTGTGATCCAGACGGCGGCGCTGTGCGCGGGTGCGGGTGCGATGCTGTGCGGCGTGGCGATGCTTGGCGCAGGTTCGGCATCAGCCCAGCAACTGATTGGCTACGTGAAGGCCGACGACGCGGACGTGACCGGCGCGACCGACGTGCTGGACGGACAGGCTGTGCTGTCCGGCTCAGTGGGTGTAACGGCGAAGAGCCATACGGCGGTGATCACGCTGGGGCGCGGAGGGCTGGCGCGGGTCTGCCAGACGAGCGCGCTGCACATGACGCAAAGTAAAGCGGCCGGGACTACGACATCAGGCACTGCGCCGCTGCTGTTCTCGCTGGACCGCGGCGCGGTGGAGATCCGGATGAACGGGCTGGCGAGCGACTCGATTATGACGCCCGACCTGCGCATGACGGTGCAGACGAACGGGCCGCTGGATGTGCGACTGCGGGTGGCGCGCAACGGCGACACCTGCGTGGAGAACCACGGCGCCGCAGCGCCGGCGCTGGCAGTGTCGGACCCGTTCGGCACGTCGATGTACGAGCTGATGGCGGGGCAGCATGTTCTGTTTGAGCACGGCGACCTGCACCAGGTGGTGGACCATGAGACCGAGTCGTGCGGCTGTCCGGACGAGCCGGGCGCGACGGTGGCCGAGGCTCTGCTGGCTCCCGGCGGGCAGAAGCTGGGCAAGGCTGCGACACCGGCCACGTCTGTGGAGCTGCATCCGTTTCCGGCGGCGGTGAGCGAAGGGCTCGCGCCGGCTGCGCCCTCGCAGGTCGAGGCCAATCCGGCCCAGCCGCAGGCGACGACTGCGCTGAGCTACAGCGCGCCTGCGGATGCGTTGGCCACGGTGCAGAACGGCGTTGCGACGACTGCGGGCGCGCGCGCGGGCAGCAGTGCGCCGGCTCCGGTTGCAGTTGCGGCGATGCCCGCTGCGGCGACGCCGGCATCGCTGGGTGCTGTGCAGCCGGTGAAACGGGAGCCGGGGAGCAAACCTGCGAGCCCGCGCACGAGCGATGCGGACCAGTCACGTCCCAATTCACCCAACAGGGACCTGGTGCATATGATCGGGCACTTCTTCCGCAAGATATTCGGGCATTGATCTTCCCACCCATGCGCGCCCTGACGGTCACGCATGAATGGGGCACCCGGAGCGAGTGAGCGGGAAAGCCCGGGGCTAAAAGCCCCCCGCAGATTTCTACTGCTTACCGCCGGGCTGGAAGCCCGCTGCTACTCCGCTACTCCGGTGGGAGCTTGAGGGCGGCGTGGTCGCGGCGGGTGAGGAGGCATAGGGCCTCGACGACCAGGTTGTGGTCCTCGCGCTGGGCCAGGCCGGAGACGGTGATCGCGCCGACGATGCCGACGTTTTCGACGATGAGCGGGAAGCAGCCGCCGTGGGCGGCGTAGTCCTCTTCGGGCAGGTTGTAGCGGGCGGAGAAGGTGAGGCCATCCTGCGCGAGCAGGCGGCCGATGTGGTAGCTGGACTTGTGGAAGCGGGCGACGGTGGCGACCTTGCGCGCGACCCAGCGCTGGTTGTCCGGCGTGGTCCCGCTAAGGGCGGTGTAGAAGAGCTGCTGGTGGGGAGCGCCGAAGCGGCGGACGTCCACCACTATAGAGAGGTCGCGGGCGAGGGCGAGGTCGCGGAGCGTGGTGCCGAGCCGCCAGGCGGTCTCCGGCGTGAAGGCAGGCAGGGTGAGGATGGCTTCCTGCTTGACGAGTGCGGCGATGTCGTCCTGAAGGGACATGATGCGACGGCTCCCTAATGGGGGGGTCCCCCCCATACCTTTTTGTAAAGTATCCCTTTTACAGGACTTGCGACCCAAAGTATCTCGCCGGGTATCCCAACAAAGGACTTAGGTCTTGAAGTATCTCCCGGGGAGGAAGCAATGCGGTGTGACTCTGGCGTGCTGCGAGGAATTTGACTCTGGTTCTATTATATCGGGAGAAGGTAACTGTTCTGCCAACTCTTTTCGACTCTATTCGCAATGGAATGAGGGAGATGGGTAGTTTGGGGGCTTGACAAGAAAATTCGCCCTGAAGGTAGAGCGTCCGGCTCACGGAATGGACAAGAATGCTGGGTTAATCTCGAGCTGTAAGCTCTGAGCTATTCAGCTTAGAGCGGGCGGCAGGGCCTCCATGCTGATCGACGGTTATTTGTCTCGGAACGAAATTGAAGTCAAAGCACCGTGCCGGTGCGTATTCTCAGACGACATGAGATATTGTCTATGACGCTGAGCCGGATGCAGAGTGTTTTGTCGGCGGGGATTTTGAGTTTTGCGGTGGCGGCGGCGGGGCAGGGGGCTTTTTCGCAGACGCCTGCAAGCGGCACGGCTGATTCCGCGAAGGCGGTGAAGGTGCCGTCGCTGGATGTGATCTCGGTGAAGCCGAATAAGAGCGCGGGCGGCGGATCCAGCTGGGGGGCTACTCCAGATGGAGTGATGGGCAAGAATCTGGCTGTCCACATGATGCTGGTGAGTGCGTATGGGCTGAATGACAACCAGTTGCTCAACGAACCTG
>DATCBR010000178.1:0-5881 GCA_036511765.1 Acidobacteriaceae bacterium
TGCCTGTGCGATGCGACCGGTTGGGGACTGCGGGTTGAGAGGAGCGCCGAATGGCGGGGGTTTGTTCGATTGTAGGGTGAGCAGGAGGCGAGGGCAAATCCAGGCCGCCCAAAACGAACGGTGCGGGGATGCCTTCCGCCGAAGGCCACTGTTCCAAATCCAGTGGAAAGACAAATGCGGGGGTCCCTCGACTTCGCTGCTGCGCAGCTCCGCTCGGAATGACGGCCTCATTCGCCGCGCGTTCGCGGCGGCTGATGGCGGCTGTGGCTTGCTGGACGCGGTAGAGGTAACGCGTGGCCCGGTCGAGCGGAAGCGTGCCGGCGAGAGAGGATGGAGGATGCGGTTGAGGGTGCTCTGGATGGAGGTGCGCGTCGCGAGCGGGCCGAGGTGAAGATAGCGGCCACGGTCGACGGCGCGGCGAGCGGTGCGCTCGATCTGGCGGGAGCGGCTGGCGACCGTGCGATGTGCCCGGCAGAAGGTGGATCCGGAGACGGCGACGGCGCGGCAGGTATGTCCTTCGGGTTGCTGGTAGCGGCAGAGACGGGCGGTCATTAGGTATCCCTCCCCCCCCGGGGGGGGTATCGAAGTGGCATGGAATGTGCAGGTTGCGGCAAGCCTGCTTCAAGTGCAAGAAATGAAACAGGTTAAGTCTAAGCATAAGAAAACAAAGGAAAGGCCCCGCTGCATGGAGCGAGGCCTTTCTTTTTTCTATGCTGACTTAAGGATAGCAGATTGAGGGGGGTGATTGTGCCAAGTCTATATGCTTGCGGATGAGTAAGTTAGGCGGTTTTGGGGGTTGACAAGGTTTTTGAGGTTCGAGGTTCGAGGTTCGGGGTTCGAGGCGGGTGCGAGGTGCGAGTCAGTAGCGGAGTTTGACCTGGAGGGTCTGGCCGGGAGCGAGGTAGAGGAGGCTCTCGGGCCGGTCGTCTGGTAGGGCGATGTCCCCAGCCACGATCAGCATGACTAAAGCCTCAAATGCCGTGGCTGCAGCGCAAAGAGGACATGCCGGCGCAAGTACGATTGTGCCCCAGGCGCCCGCTCCTGCAACAGCATTCGCAAACAACAGTTCGGGCAGATCATGGATTTTAAAACGCTTATCGCCGGACATAGTGAGAGCGGCAACATCCTGCGGTTTGTAGATGCGCGTCTGATGGAATGAAACCTTGCAGACGAGTTGATCGGCGGTGATCGACTGAACAAAGCATCTATGGCGGTGGGTGGGATCAGCCATCGTGACGAGCACGAGTTTCTTGTGCGATGGGATGAGAGTTGCAGCGTAGCTCCAGTTGTCGGTGCCGTTCTTTGCGAAGTCGCGATTGTCGGGCTGCGGAGTCTCCTGCGCAAGAGCGAGAGTGGCAGAGAGAAGCGTGAGCGTGGCGAGGGTGAGGAGGCGGCGGAGGGTCTGCTGGGAGAGACAGGGCATGTGTGCGGCTCCTGATTTTCTTCTTCCCCACCCGTTCGCGCTCTGGCGAGCGCGCACGGATGGGGCACCCGAGATGTTTCTCTCAGGGCAGCGAGATGTGGATCTCTGAGAACTCGCGGCAAGAGTGATGAGACAGGAGTGCGCGGGCACGGTGGGGAAGGGTTAGGACAGTTTGTGGAGTGTCACAGGAGGGCGGGGGTTTGGAACTGGTTGCCGGGTACTGGGTGAGACTGACCTCAGGGGCTAAAGCCGCGTGCTGTTATGTGCCAGCGGCATCCTTCGACTTCGCTCAAGACAGGTTCTGAAGCCGGCCCTTAACCAAAACCGATCTGTGGCGCGTTCCCACACGGAGCATCGAGATAGCTGTCGATACAAACGCAGATTCCCTTCGGGAATGACAAAGAATTGACGTTTGCGCCGTGGGTCACCTATGACGGCATCTCGGTAGAACGGCGCGTGCAGCTTGGGCTTGGCGGGAAACCGTCGGGATCCTTCGACTCGCCGCTGTGCGGCTCGCTCAGGATGACGGCATCTTTGAGAGGCAACCCACCCTTTCGCGATGAGGCTGCTAAAGGATGGGCGGCCCGACGGATAGAAACGCAGATTCCCTTCGGGAATGACAAAGAATAAATGATTCCGCTATGGCTGTTTGAAGTTCCAGCGGGACTTGTCGCTCTTGGAGTCGAACTTGGCGAGGGTGGGAGTGCTGTCGCCGACGGCGGTGAGGACGACCTGTTCGCCGGCGTGGGGCATGACCTTGGGCATGATGCGGTAGGTGCCGTCGGTCAACTGGTCGATCTGCCAGAGCTGGTCGGGCGCGTTCGAAAATGCGGAGACGGTGGTGACTTCGCCGTCAGGAGTGGTGGCCAGCGCGCGGTCGGTGCCTGCGATGGTGATCTTGAAGAACGGCTGGCCGAGGTAGCCGCCGACGTTGGCGACAGGAGCGATGGTCCACTTCTGGCTGGGACGGACCATGTAGTCACGCAGCTGGAGGTTGATGTCGCCCTTGGGCCAGGTGCTGTCGGCCTGGGAGAGTTCCATGTTGGGGACGGGGGACACAGGGCCGGGCGCGTTGCGACCGCCGCCACCGCCGCCGCCACCGCCGCCGCCGGGTCCACCTGCGGGACGCTGAGCGCCAGCGGCACCGGGAGCTGCATTCGGAGCGCCAGCGGGGCGGGGAGCGCCGCCGGGACCGCCACCGCCGGGGCCACCGAAGCCGCCGCCGCCAAATCCGCCGCCACGAGCCATGCGGGCGAAGTCGACGCCGAGTTCGAGGGCGAAGCCGCTGCGGGCGGATTCGATCTCATAGGTGCCGGGCGTGAAGTTGTCGCCGCCGACGGGCCAGCCGTCCTTCCAGAGCAGGGGGCGGATGTCGAGGACGCTGCGGCCGCTGCGGTCGAGATCGGCCTCGTAGTGGCAGGAGAACTTCTCGACATCGTCGTCAGAGACCACGCGGCCGAAGTGGCCGAGGCCGATGTGGCGGCCGCTGGAGGTGGCGACGAGCGTGCCGCCGCCCTTGAGCAGTGGATCGCCTTCTTTATCGATGTAGGGGCCGGTGACCTTGCGGGCGCGGCCGGCGCGGATGTTGTAGGTGGAGTTGGCGCCGTCGCAGCAGGTTCCGTGGGTGCCGAGCAGGTAGTACCAGCCGTCCTTGTAGATGAGGGCGGTGGCTTCCATGTCGATGGCGACGTCGACGGGCTTGCTGGTGGGGAGCGCGTGTCCGGTCTTGGGGTCGAGCTGCAGGACGCGGATGAAGCCGAAGTAGGTGCCGTAGCTGATCCAGAGCTGGCCGCCCTGGTAGAGGAAGGAGGGGTCGATGGCGTCGGCGTCTTCCGCGCCGTTCGAGTGCGCGACAACGGTGTCGTCGTGGAAGCCGAAGTCGGGCGACGTGGGATCGAGGGTCTTGGCCCACGTGACGTGGACGTTCGAGGCGTGTCCGCCGGACATGCCGCCGCCGCCGGCCGCGTAGGAGACGTAATAGCGGTCGCCGATGTGGATGATGTCGGCGGCGACGCCGCCGCCGGTGCGCGAGACGCCGCCGTGCCAGGTCCAGCCGCCGTCGTCAGAGACGAGGCCGCCGTTGCCGGTGCCGTAGACGTAGTATTTGCCGTGGTCCTCGGCGACGGTGGAGGGATCGTGGATGTAGGGGTCGCCGTTGAGGGCGTGGGCCGGGCGGGATGCGACGAGAACCAGGAGAGTGAGAGCCGCTGCGCTGGTAGCTGCGGTGGAGAGAAACGATTTCATGCTGACTCCAGAGAAGACCATAAGGTGATTGCGCGAAAGGTGACTGCGCGGTGAATCCTATTCGAGGCTGGTGGTGATGTCCTTGACCGGGTTGCCATTCTCGTCGAGGAAGCGGACGCAGAAGTCGCTGAGGCCGGGGCCGTTGATGACGGCTCCGCGCAGGATGTTTTTGCCCTTCTTGAGCGTGAGGCGCCTGGAGACGACATCATCCATGACCATGCGGCGGTCGTCGAAGAGTTCATTCGAGGTTTCGCCGTTGAGCCACCAGATGGAGGCCGAGTTGGAGCCAACGGCGAGGCGGACGTTGGTCATCTCGCGCGGGCTGTTGACGATGGTGACCGCGTAGAAGATGACGCCGTAGGTCTGCTTGTTGAGGCCGTAGGCGAAGTTGAAGAGCTTGACGTCGAACATGGTCGAGTCGACGGCGTGCCAGGCGAGGTCCTGATCGCCGACCTTGACGTGCTCGCCGTTTTTGGGGATGGCGGTGAACTGGCCGGGGAAGTACTCGTGGTTCAGGTTCTCGCGCACGTACGGGGCGATGAAGACAGTGTTGGAGCGGTTGGGCTTGTTGATGGGCTCCAGCAGCAGCCAGCGCTGAAGGAAGCCGTCGGCGTCCGGGGCTTTGGCGCCCGGCAGTGCGGGGTGCAGATACGGCGCCATGGTGTGGGGAGCAGCGGCGACCTTGCTATCCACGGGCATGCGGCCCATGCCACCGCCGAAGCCGGGTTGAGCCTGCCCTGCGGGGGGTGGTGCTGGAGGCGGGGTGTTAGCGGGAGGCTGTGCGATGGAGAGCGGTGCGAGAACCACCAGCGCCAGGAAAACGCTTCCCGGCCCAGCGATAGTGCGGATTGAATTCGGCATACGACCTTTTTCGGAACACGGGCTTCCGCTCGCGAAGAGTTCAGAATCGGGGTTCCTGTGAAATGAAAGCGGGATTATTTAACCACATTGACGTTAGGGGATTTTGGCAAGTTTCAGATTGCGCGATGATCGGCGGGGTGGCGGGGCTACAGAAGCAAATGCGGGGGGCCTTCGGCTCCGCTGCTGGCGCAGCTTCGCTCTCGGCGATTCGATTCCAGAGCTATAAGCCGAACATCTGTAAGCTCGCAGCTTTGTGGTGAGGGCGAAAGGATGGGGCACCCGGCTTGCTTTGTGGTGAGGGCGGAAGGATGGGCCACGCGGCATCACGCAGGGCCTATCGATTCCGCTCAGGATGACGGCGTTGTTTTTGTCGCGAGGGCGGAGACGATGCTGGGGGTGTCGTAGACGCAGCCGCCCCAGACGCCTCCGGAGGCCTGGACAAGCGCGGCCCAGAGGCGCGTGTCGTCGGGCAGGTCGGGATGCGGGGCGAGATCGGGGCGGGGCGAGCGGCGCGCGAGCACTGCGGCGCCCTCCTGCGGCGTGAGCAGGTTATCGGGATCTGTGCCGAGGAAGTGGACCTCGCCGTGGAGGGCATTGCGATCGACGGCGATCTCGATGATGTCGCCGTTCAGAATGCGGCCGATGGGGCCGCCGGCCAAGGCTTCCGGCGAGACGTGGCCGATGCAGGCTCCGGTGGAGACGCCGGAGAAGCGCGCGTCGGTGATGACGGCGACGTGCTTGCAGAAGGGCAGGGTCTTGAGGGCGGAGGTGACCTGATAGGTCTCCTGCATGCCGGCGCCAAGCGGGCCGCCGCAGATGAGCACCATGACGTCGCCGTGTCCGACGGTGCCGTTTTTGATGGCGGCGATGGCGGCTGTCTCCGTGATGAAGACGCGCGCTGGGCCGCGATGGCGATAGGTATTGTCGGCGTCGATGAGGGTGGGGTCGATGGAGGTGGACTTGATGACGGAGCCTTCGGGCGCGACGTTTCCGGTGGGAAAGCAGACGGTGGCGGTGAGGCCGCGCGAGCGCGCGACGTCGGGCGACATGATGACGTCGGAGGACTGGATGCCGTTGAGGTCGAGCAGGCGCTGCTGTAGTGCGCGGCGGCGCTCGGAGTGCTCCCACCAGTCGAGATTGTCGCCGAGGGTGGCGCCGGTTGCGGTCATCACGGAGGTATCGAGCAGTCCTGCGTTGCGCAGGTGCAGCATGACCTCGGGGACGGCGCCGGCGAGGAAGACCTGTACGGTGGCGAAGTTGCGCGGGCCGTTGGGGAGGGCATCCACTACGCGAGGGACGGCGCGGTTGATGCGGGTCCAGTCGTCGACGGTACGACGGCGGAGGCCGGCGGCG
>DATCBR010000179.1:0-6070 GCA_036511765.1 Acidobacteriaceae bacterium
AGGTGAGGTTGCCGTGCGCATCTCTGCCGGTGATGTGATAGTGCATATCGCCCCAAAGCGAGCGATGCAGCGCGTGGATGTATCCGCCGGCGGGGTTCGCCCAGGACTTCACGCGCTCCGGACTGATGGCATCGGCGGAGTAGCCATTGAGGTAGCGCGCGTTCAGATCGTAGTTGGGGTATCGCGCCAAAATTTGCGCTTTTCCGTTGATGAAGAGCTGATCGGTTTTGGTTCCGTCCGGCACCTTCGCCTGCATGATGCCGTTGCGATGCGGAGTCCAGTTCAGATCCAGCCGCGCGCCGCCGCTGAGGACGGCCCCCTCGCCCGGATAAGCGGCATATGTGATGGGCGCCTGCTGCGCGCCGGAGTCTTCCGGCTTGAAGATGAGCGTCTCGTCAAGATAATGCGTGCCGGCGCGCAGATAGACCGCAACTGCTCCCGGCGAGCTGGCGCGCAGCGATCGAACCGCCGCCTGCGCCGCACGAAGCGAGCGGAACGGTTTGTCTATCGTGCCTGGACCGGAGTCATCGCCCTGCGAGCTGACATACAGGTCCATGGTTGGCGGCGCGGAGACAGCTTGCCCCATCAGGCGCGTCAGCGAAAGCCCAGGCCCTGCCGCGGCCAGTGCCGATGCGGAGGTGAAGAGGAACTTCCGGCGGCCAAACTTTCGGTCCAGGCTCACGATGCGAATAATGTCCTCACGAAATGCGAAAGGCCCAGGCGTGATCGCACGGACGGTTCGCGGGATTCTGAAACTGGTCCGGGACCTCGATGACCAGCCCGCGCCCGGGGTCGACCTTGTATTCAAGAGGATTTGAATAGCCGAGCATCTTTATTGAACTCACCTTGGCCGATTCAAGCGACTTGATCTCGAGCGTCTTGCCCGGCCAGTTGAGCGCGAAGGCATAAACGACGCGATTGTCTTTGCTGCGCGTGAAGCGGAGATTGCTGCCTTCGCTCCACAGTGGCCCCTCGCGCGAACGTGTTGCATAGATGCCTTCGCCGTTCACTTTGAGCCACTTCCCGGTCTGCTTCAGTTGCTCGATGGCCACGGGATGAAAGGCGCCCTCGCCGTCCGGTCCGACGCCCACCATAAAGTTTCCGCCCTTCGCTGCGGTGTCGACGAGGTTGTCGACGATCCACTTGGTGCCCTTGTAGCGTGCGGGGTTCTTCTCATACGAGAAGGACGAACCCAGCGGATAGATGACGAACCACGGCATTCGCGTGCTTTCCTTGGAGGCAGGGACGAAGCCTTCCGGCGTGTAGTAGTCGCCATAGTTGCCGATGCCTCGGGCGCGCAGCATTACGTTGGGCTGCAGCTTGCGCACCATCAGGATGGTCTCGCGCATCTCCTTCCACACCGTCGGACCCCAGAAGATGTCCAGGCACATCATGTCGATCTTGCCGTACTTGGTCAGCAACTCGGTGAGCTGGGTGCGGTGGCGCCCCACCATGCGCTTCACCTGCTCCGGAGTTGGATCGGGCACGACGACAAGTTGGTTCGCCACGCGCCGCTTCATCTGCTGCCAGAAATCATCGTCGGTGCCCTGCCATCCCCAAAGCTTGGGCGAAGAGGGCACCTGCAATGGATGCCAACCGTAGGGACGGAAGTCCGCGTCGTACCAGTCCGGATGCGAGAAGTAGAGATCGATCTTGATGTTGCGCTTGTGTGCCGCGGCGGTAAGCTCGCGAACTACGTCGCGCTTGAACGGCGTCTCCATGATGGAGTAGGCGAGGTCGCAGTCCTCTATCTTCGGACCGCCGGGCGCGGTCCAGTTGGCGCGGCTGCGCACACGCGTCCTCGTATCGAACATGGAGAAGCCTTCGTGGTGCTTGCTGGTGAAGGCAAACATCTTGAGGCCCGATTCTTCGCAGAGACTCATCCAGGCGTCGGCGTCGAACTGCGTGGGGCTCCAGGTCTTATAGGTTTCGTTGTATGTCTGCCGCTGGTCCAAGGGCAGTGTGAGGAACGGCCAAGACTCGTTGGGGCGGCCGAAGTTGGAGTAGATGCCCCAGTGGATCCGGAGGCCAAACTTAATGTCCTTGAAGTCTTCGACGGCCGCATCCGAGGCCCAGTGGTATTGGTGGATAGGGATCTCTTCGACATAGTTCTTCGAGCGCTGGTAGTCGGCGTCGGTGGCAGGCAGCCGATGTTCGAGCGGGGGCTCGGACTCCTGCGCCCAAGCGGACCAGGGAAAGCCCGCTGCCGCAGCGGCGGCCCCGGCGTTAGTAAGGAACCCTCTTCGATTCATCTCTGCACCTCAGGCTGGGAGTTTAAGCGTTCACAGCGAGCTTCGACACACGGACGCGTGAGTGTCCATTAGCGGACAGAGCCACTCTCGCCCCTCTGCGCCGGTATAACGGAGATCTCTGCGACGCTTGCAACGCTGCCGTCCCCCAGCTGCTGCAGCGCGGTGAGACGGAAGTAGCGACACCTAGGGCCAAGATAGGTGATCTCTTCATAACCTCCATCGCACCCTGGTTGCGGCAACCCTCACGCGCTGACATTCAACGCAATCGCCGCTTCCTCGAGTCCCGCCGACTGAGCGCGTACCTCGACCGTACCCGCGCCGCCATTCGGCCGCACAACTACAACGCACTGCCCGTGGAACGTTTCCTTATGCGGTTGGCGGAAGCTCGAAAGGTCCTTGGGATTTCCATTTCCCACCGCGGCGATCTCTCCCACGCCGCGTATGGTAAAGGTGACGGGAACAACCGCATCCGGCACTGGGCGGCCAGCCTGGTCGACCACCATCGCCATGATGTAGCTAAGGTCATCGCGGCTGGCCTTAAGCTTCGGCCGATCGGCGGTGAGCACGAGGCTGTGGGCCGCGCCGGCGGTGGCGAAGACGATGGAGGCGACCTCGCGGCCGTCCTGGTACGCAACCGCTTTCAGCTCCCCCGGCGCATACGGCACAATGAACTCGGCTTTGGCCCCGTCCTGCTCGGTAAGGCCTTTCGAGCCGACTTCCTTGCCGTTCAGCAGCAACTTGACCTGGCCGGCGCGCGTGTAGACGCGAACGGCCAGCAGCGCGCCTTCGTAGCCGGGCCACGTCCAACTGCGCAGTTCGTCGCTCCAGCCCCACTGCGCGGGCGCTTCGGTATAGCCTTTTGGCAGCGGCCGCTGCACAGCCATCTCGATCGCACTCCTCCGCCAAACCACGTCGCGAAAGTAGGAAGCGGCTTTCTTGTTGCCTACCAGATCGATGTCGCCGCAGTATGCATTGAACCAGGGGGCTCCGGACGCCGCGGGGCCTCCGGCCCCAGGCCTGCGTTCTCCATTTCGGATGCTGGTGCGGCCCGTCCCCGCCTCGCCCATATAGTCAATCGCTGTCCAAACAAAATCGCCGATCACCCAACTGGATCTGTCGATCACCTGCCAGTCCTTATAGACCTCCGCCGGAAACGTCTCGGTTCCAACGATCACGCGCTCTGGATACTTCGCATGGTCCGGCTCATATTGGGAAAGCTTATAGTTGTAGCCGCCGACATCGAGATACGCGAAGGCCGGCTGCATGTCCTCCCAGGTCAGATTGGGGTGGTCCCACGGGCCGGAAATGGCCGCTGTCACCTTACGCGTCGGTTCGAGCTGGTGGACGTAGTCGCGCATCTGCGTGCCAAGCTCGACGCCGCGCGGCACCGCGCGCTCATCGATCTCATTTCCAATGCTCCACAGCACCACGCTCGGATGGTTTCGGTCGCGCAGCACCATGCTCTCGAGATCGCGCTTCCACCACTCGTCGAAGTAGAGATGATAGTCGTCCGGGTTCTTGGCGATCTCCCAGCAGTCGAAGGCCTCGTCCATCACCATCATGCCAAGACGGTCGCACGCATCGAGAAAATCGCGCGAGGGCGGGTTGTGGCTGGTGCGGATGGCGTTATAGCCGTTCGCCTTGAGCTTCTCCACGCGCCGCTCCTCTGCGCGCGGAATGCAGGCCGAACCCAGCGGTCCATTATCGTGGTGGACACATCCGCCACGCATTTTGAAGCTTTCGCCGTTGATGCGCAAGCCATTTACCGCATCAATTTCCACCTTGCGCACGCCGACGGTCAGACTTGTGCTGTCGGCAACCTTGCCGTCCGCCACAATCGCAACCTCGGCGCGATAGAGCTGCGGATCGTTGGGCGACCACAGGCGGGGGTTCCTCACTTGCAGCGCGCACATCGCCATTTGCGATGCGCCGGACTGCACGATCACGGCCCTATTTCCCTCGGCCACGGCCGTTGTCCCGTCCATCAGCCGCACCCACACGGCCGCGTGGCGGGTCGTGGCCGCTCCGCTCTCTATTGTCACCGCCACATTTACCAGCGCACGGTCAGCGGCAACCTCTGGCGTAGTTATCGACACACCATAATGCGGGACGCGCAGTTCGCCCGAGGAGTTAAGCCAAACCTTGCGGTAGATCCCCGAGCCCGAATACCAGCGGCTGTTCCGACCGGAATTGTTCGCGCGAATGGCCACGGCGTTTTCGCCGTCCTTCAGATGGGACGTCAGATCGTAGGCGAACTCCGTGTAGCCGTAGGGATGGTTGCCGAGGTGCACGCCGTTGATCCAGACGTCGGAGTTCATGTAGACGCCCTCGAAGCGCAACTCGACCTTGCCGCCAGCGGCGACATTCTCCGGCCGGGCAAAGGTTTTGCGATACCAGCCGACGCCTCCTACAGTCCAGCCGGTTGCATTCCCGCCCGCGCTCTCATAACGGTCGAACGGGCCGTTTCGCGTTGGGGTGGTGCCGTCGGTCCAGATTGCGTCGGCTGCAACGCCGCCTGGCGGGAGGTCCTCGATACTCCAGTCGTGCGGCACATCCAACACGCGCCAACTGGAGTGGTCGAAGCCGGCCGTCTCGGCCCCTTCCGCGTCGCCGCGATGAAATCGCCAATTGTCATTGAAAGGCTGGAGTCGCTGAGGCGCGTCTGCAACCGCTTCCGGCCAAAGGGCCAAGCCGCTCTTGCTGGTTTGCATCGCAAAGCTGTGGACTGGAAGGGCTGTGGCCATCACTGCTCCGGCCATTCCCTGCATCGCTGCGCGGCGGGTCACTCTCGTCTTATCCATTGTTTGCAGGAATCCCCTTCGACGCTGTCATTTCAGCCCGCCCTCGTGGGCATACTGATATGCATAAGAGTTCCGGCTATCCCAGGGTTGAACTTCCTGCGACGAAGTCTGATGCAACCAACGGGCAGACTTTACTCGACGACGGGAGCATAGCAATGAATTTGCGTCCTTGTCAACGATACAGTTATCGTTACATCTCACGGCCATCGTCATAGGGACAGATTTGTGGAAATGAAAGTATAGCCGCAGCCTTCGTCCGTTCGGAAAACAATCCAGCTTCAAGCTGGTCCCTGCTCTGCTGCATCCTCTTGTCGCCGCTATGTACCGCGTCGGCTGCTAGCGGCCTCAAGGATGAAAATAACGCAGGCTACTTTCGCACATTTGATTTCAGTTCGGTAGAAGAGAATGGATCAATGGTCTGAACTTGACTCATACCCGAACCCCCGCTCTCGAACGCCCATGAAAGTGGGGTCGATTTGAATCCTCCCGACTAGAACAATAACTTTAGCGTTGACCCGAACCAGATCAATGGCGAGGCCATTCACGAGACCCGACCATGGAAGGTCTATGGTGTAAGGATGTCACGCCGAAACTTCGACCTGACCACGATACACTCGCGGCGATGGCCCTTAGCTCAGGCTGATCTTCAGCACCGCAGCATAATCGACGGCCGGCTGATAGTCCTTGGGAAGATTCGCGGTCAATCCTTCGGCCCTCTGTTTCCAGTCCACCCGCTTCTCCGTCCCTAGCAGCTCCACCTTCGCGATCTTGCCGGGATTGGTCTGCGCCGATGTGCCGAGCGATTGGATAACCACCGCTTCCGTCGGCCAGCCCAGCACATGCGCGTAGATCACAGTATTGGCCTTGTTGCGCGTAAAGCGAATGTCCTTCGCGCCCAGCTTGTTCACGCTGGTTCCCTGGAACGCTCCCGCCTTCACGATGTTTGGCCCCTCGCCGTAAACCTTCCACGGCCGCGTCTCGTAGATGCCCTCACCGTTGATCTGCGTCCATGCGGTA
>DATCBR010000180.1:0-5095 GCA_036511765.1 Acidobacteriaceae bacterium
TTGCGCTGGATCTTTCGTACCGCATTCTGTATCTGTGCGTGGACCACGGCGGATCGATAACAGGGGAACATGGGGTGGGTCGCGAAAAGCAGCAGGCGATGGGCTACATGTACTCCGAGCCTGACCTGGAGACGATGCAGCGGGTGCGGCACGCGTTCGACCCGGAAAACATTGCGAACCCGGACAAGGTATTTCCGCGGACGAAGCTGTGCGGCGAGAAGACAGGGCCGTATACGCCGCATCCGTTGGAGAAGGCCGGCGTGGCGGAGTTCTTTTAGATGGCGATTGGCGTAGTCGATATGGAGGCCCTGATCTCCGCGTTGCCCGGCGTGGAGCATGCGCGTCGCGATGACGGCCGGGTGGTCGCGCTGCCTTCCACGGTCGAGCAGGTTGCGGCGGTGACGCGCGCGGTGAACGACCATGGGCTGACGATCGAGATCGGCGGCTCCAACACGAAGCGCGGATGGGGCAATCCGGTGAGGGCGGACCTTTTGTTGAACACTCAACGGCTGGCAGGTGTGCGCGAACATCGCTGGCAGGACCTGACGGCGACCGTCGGCGCAGGTACGCCGTGGGCGGCGATGCAGTGGGAACTCAAGAAGCATGGGCAGTTCGTTGCGCTCGATCCGCTGTGGCCGCAGCAGGCGAGGGTGGGCGGCGTGATCGCAACCAACGACTCCGGCGCGCTGCGGATGAGTTACGGCAGCCTGCGCGACCTGATCATCGGGATGACGATTGTGCTGGCGGACGGGACGATTGCCAAGACGGGCGGCAAGGTAGTGAAGAACGTCGCGGGTTACGATCTGCACAAGCTGATGACGGGGGCGTTCGGGACGCTGGGCGTGATCGCGGAGGTGACGTTCCGACTGCATCCGCTGCCCGCGCATACGCAGATGTGGAGCGCGGCGTCGCGCGATCCGGATGTGCTGGCATTTCTGATGATGAAGGTGACGGACTCACGCATGAGGGTGCGGGCGATGCAGCTGCGGGCGAGCATGCAGGGATGCGCCCTGGATATTGAGCTGGCGTCTCTGCCGGAGGTGATTGCGTCGCAGGTGGACCGGCTGAATGTGCTGGTGCGCGGCTGTGGCGGAACGTGCAAGGTGCAGGAGGACCTCTCAGCCGACTTGTTTAGCGCGCGGGAGCAGATCTTCGGGCATGAGGTGGTGGTGAAGATCACCATGCTGCATACTGCGATTGCAGGACTGGTGCGCGACGTGTTGCAACTGGGCGGCACGGCGGTGGCGCAGGCGTCGGGAATTATGCTGGCGGGTTTTCGCGAGTCAACGGCGATGAATGCTTTGCCCTACCTGTATGAATACGTGAAGAGGGAGCGCGGATTGATGACTGTGTTGCAGGCGCGTGAGCGGCCGCAGCCCGAGTGGGCCTTTTTGCCGGAACGCACAGGGATGGCGGAGTTGATGCGAAGAGTAAAACGGCAGTTCGATCCAAAGGCGACGCTGAATCCCGGGCGGCTGATGGGAGGGATATGAGCGGGAAGCTGACGACGATCGAAGAGGCAAAACCGTCGAATTTCGACTCGCACCACGCGCCGGAGAAGGCGCTGCTGGCCGACTGTGTACACTGCGGCTTCTGCCTGCCGGCCTGTCCCACATACGTGCTGTGGAACGAGGAGATGGATTCGCCGCGGGGACGCATCTACATGATGGATCGCGCTGGCGCGGGTCAAACGACGCTGGATAAGACGTTTCAGCGGCACATGGATAACTGCCTGGGCTGCATGGCTTGCATGACGGCGTGTCCCTCCGGTGTGCAGTATGACAAGCTGATCGAGGACACACGCGCGCAGGTGGAGCGCAACGTGCGGCGCGGCGTGGGCGACTGGTTGTTTCGCCGGCTGCTGTTTGCCACGTTTCCTCATCCGGCAAGACTGCGCGCGCTGGCTGGGCCGCTGCGGTTCTACCAGCGCAGCGGATTGCAGAAGAAGGTGCGCGCGTCGGGTCTGCTGAAGAAGCTGCCGAAGCGGTTTGCCGCAATGGAGGAGCTGCTGCCGGCGGTGCCGCTGAACCGAGATCCCGTACCCACAGTAACTGCGGCGGTGGGATTCAAGCGGCGGCGCGTGGGCATGCTGACCGGGTGCGTGCAGAGCGTGTTCTTCTCGCGCGTGAACGAGGCGACGGCGCGGGTGCTGGCGGCGGAGGGCTGCGAGGTGATTGCGCCGGAGAACCAGCCATGCTGCGGCGCACTGATGGTGCACTCCGGCCTCGAAGAGCAGGCGGCGGCGATGGCGCGAAGGATGATCGCGATCTTCGAGGACGCGAAGGTCGATACGATCGTGATCAACGCGGCGGGGTGCGGGTCGACGATGAAGGAGTATGGGCATCTGCTGCGTGACGACAAGGAGTGGGCAGAGCGGGCGCGTGCATTCTCGGCGAAGTGCAGGGACATCAGCGAGGTGCTGTGCGAGCTGCCGTCGCGGGCGCCACGCAACTCGCTGCGGCTGCGTGTGGCGTATCACGACGCATGTCACCTGCGTCATGCGCAGGGAATCTGGAAGGAGCCGCGAGAGTTGCTGATGCAGATTCCAGGGTTGCAGATTGCGGAGATCGCGGAGCCGACGCTGTGCTGCGGGTCGGCGGGCGTCTACAACCTGCTGCAACCGGAGCCGGCGGTGGAGCTGGGTGATCGCAAGGTGGGGCATCTGCTGGGGGCGCAAGCGGAGGCGGTGGTTTCGGCGAATCCAGGATGCCTGCTGCAACTGATGGCCGGTCTCCGCCGGCGCGGTGAGAAGACGCTGCCCGCGTTCCATATGGTGGAGTTGCTGGACGCGTCGATCCGCGGGGTGACGACGTGGGAGCTGTTGTGGCAGCGCCAGGCGGGAACGCCTACTCGCATCCCGCTGCCGCCTGTATCGAAAACATCAGAATCGTGAGGCAGCAACCCGGTGGGACCAGGTGTAGAGCCGGATTAGGCAAAGAGATAAATGAATGGTGCGCCTTGCGATTATTTGTGCAAAGATGCAGGGGACAGGGTGAAGGAAGAAGGCTGGGCCGAGTCCGCAGTGCCGCAGATGGCGCGGGCGCTTCGCTTTGGATCGCACGAAGATAGAGGGCGCCAGTTGATCGGGTCGACAAGTTCGCCTGGAAGAAAGCACGGCTACGTTCTGTGGCTGCTGTGGTTTCTGGTGCTTGGTGCGATCCCGCTGGTCAACAGGGTGGACCCTGGCGGATGGGACGTGGAGGTATACCGTCACGCGATGCAGTCGGTGCGGGCGGGGCGCGATCCTTATGCGGATTCGACGGCGGTGCAGGAGGCGGCGCAGCGCGCGAAGGGTGGGCCGTCGCCGCTGGGCCCGTTCAATTACGACTACTCGCCGATAACATTGCCGACGCTGAGGTTTTTTGCCGGGTTGCCGCTGTTGTGGGCCGGGATCCTGTATGGGCTGCTGTATGCGGCCGGCGTGGCGGCGCAGAACTGGTTTGGCCTGGGCCTGATGACGGAGGGAGAGCGGCGGACCCTGGGCTACTACGCTCCAATCTCCATCTTCTTTCCCGGACTGCTGGGCAGCGACAACATCATGAGCGGCAATGTGGCGTACATCCTGTACGGAGCGGTGCTGGTGTGCATTCCGCGCGCACTGCGATCGGGGAAGTGGGGATGGTTTTACGCGGCGGTGTTGGGGGCGTCGTGCTTCAAGCCGCCGATGCTGTGCCTGCTGGCGGTCCCGCTGCTATGCGCGAGGCGGCAGTGGCTGCCGGCGTCGGTCACGGGGGTGGCGGGGCTGGCTGTGTTTGCGGTGCAGCCGTTGCTGTTTCCGGAGTCGTTCCGGAATTACATGAAGGCAGTGCGGCTGATGTTCAGCTTCAACCGCGACTTCGGGTTCAGTCCGGCGGGACTCTTCAGCGGTTGGAGGTTCGACCATCATCTGCCATATTCGCCGGCGGGGACGGTGTTTTATCTGGTGTATGCAGTGCCGTTGTTTGCGGCGCTGCTGTATCTCTCGCGGCGCTATCTGCGCGGCGAATTCACTACGCAGGAGTGGGTGCCTGTGATGTTGACGGGCGTGGTGCTGTTGAACCCAAGGCTGATCGAATACGATGTTGCTCCGCTGGCGCTGCCTCTGGCGCTGGTGGGCTGGCGGTACTTCAGGGCGGAGCATGGGGTGAAGGGCACGCTGCTGCGCGCGCTTGCGGTGTTCGGTTCGTTGAACCTGCTGGCGACGCATACATGGACCCTGTGGAAGCTGACTGAAGGGCCACTGCTGATGGCGTTTCTGCTGGCAGGAATCGCTTCGCTGCTGAAGAGCGCTGAGGCGGAACGCGCAGCGGTCCGCGTTCAGGCCGCCCTGACGGAAGCGTAAAGGAATATCGTCATACGCGATTGTGCGCGCGCGCGAAGCGCGGGCGGAGTTGTGTGTTCGTGCGGCTTTTGATGCTCCCGCAAAAAAGGAGCAAAGCGATTACATCGCCGTGACAAGTGTGAGTGAGCAGTCCCCCGATACTCAAGGCGAACAAGTGCTCCAAAAAGAGATGAAGGGCGGCGGGACTGCGATGCGATTTGCACGTGTGCGGCGATGTTTGTGGAGTGGGATAGCGGTGGCGGGGGTTGCAGTGGGCGCGTGCGCGGGCGCTCAGGCACCGGGGACTGGCGAGATCGCAGGCGTGGTGCATGATCCGAGGGGCCTGGTGGTGACAAAGGCTGCGGTGAAGGCTGCGAATGACTCGACGGGAGTGACGCGCGCGGCGGAGACGAATACAGATGGCGCGTTCTCGATGCCGCTGCTCTCCCCGGGGACGTACACGGTGACCGTGACAGAGGCAGGGTTTGCTGACGACGTGCTGCATGGCGTGCGGGTGACGGTGGGCGAGACGGAGGCGCTGAACTTTGCACTGGCAGTGGAGCGCGCCAACGTGCAGGTGCAGGTGCAGGCTTACCAGGAGATGGTGCAGACGGAGACGACGACGCTGGGCCGCGCTGTGGATGACGCCGCGATGCAGGCACTCCCTTTGTCTACACGCAACTTTACGCAGATACTGTCGCTGTCGCCGGGAGTAGCTGTAGCGCTGCCGGATGCGACGGGGCTGGGCCATGGGTCGCAGAATGTGTCCGACAACGGCGCGAAGACGACGGGCAA
>DATCBR010000181.1:0-8744 GCA_036511765.1 Acidobacteriaceae bacterium
AGGGATCAGGGAACAGGGAACAGGGAACAGAATGCTCATGCTCACGACAGCTTATCCATGATCGAGACAAGCATCTTCCCGACCTCGGTTGATAAGCCTTCCGCTCGCTTCAGCATCTCCGCATCGCCTAGGCCCAGCTCTCGAGAGATCTCCAACTGCGTCTGCACTTCCATATTCGATCCGCGCGCCATTCCGAGAAATTGTCTGTACTCTCCCGTGGAAGCACGTCCATAACCTTCTGCAATGTTGCTCGCCACTGATACGCCAGCGCGTCGAAGCTGGCTTGTCAGCCCGTAAAGCTCCTCCCGAGGAAAGCCGGAGGTCAATTTGTAGATTGCAACCGACATCTGAACTGCGCGTTGCCAGACAATCAGATCGCGATAGGAATCACCCACTCTATTGTTCCCTGTTCCCTAATCCCTGTTCCCTACCTCGCTGCCGCTACTGCCAAATCGGCAGCCTCTTTCATGGTTGCGCCTACTTCAAACTTCAGGCCAGACTCAGCCAGAATCTTTCTTCCCTCTTCCACGTTGGTACCTTCGAGGCGCAGGATGATGGGGATCTTCACGTTGAGCTTCTTCGCCGCAGCGACTACCGCGGTCGCGAGCACATCCACGCGCAGGATGCCGCCGAAGATGTTGATGAAGATCGCCTTCACGTTGGGGTCCGAGAGCAGGATGCCGAAGGCGTTCTCGATCTGCTCCTGATTGGCGCCGCCGCCCACGTCCAGGAAGTTTGCCGCCTGTCCGCCGGCGTACTGGATGATGTCCATGGTCGCCATGGCCAGGCCCGCGCCGTTGACCATGCAGGCGATGGAGCCATCGAGCTTGATGTAGTTGAGCGCGTACTTCGACGCCTCGACCTCAAGTGGGTCCTCTTCGGCCAGATCGCGCAGCTCCTTCAGGTCCTTGTGGCGGAACATCGCGTTGTCGTCGAAGTTGATCTTGCAGTCGAGCGCCAGCAGGTCGCCTTCCTTGGTGGTGATGAAGGGGTTGATCTCCATCAGCGTGGAGTCGGTCTCGATGAATGCCTTGTACAGGCCCATCATGAACGCGACCGCCGGGCCAATCTGCTTGGCCTCCAGGCCAAGCTTGAACGCAAGCTGCCGCGCCTGCCACGGCTGCAGGCCGGTGGCTGGCTCAACGTACTCTTTGTAGATCTTCTCCGGCGTGGCATGAGCAACTTCTTCGATCTCCATGCCGCCGGCCTGCGACGCCATAAAGACCACCTTGGCCGAGGCGCGGTCGAGCACCAGACCGAGGTACAGTTCGCGGTCGATGGCCGAGCCGGCCTCGATCAGCAGCCGCTGGACTTTCTGGCCCGCAGGGCCGGTCTGGTGGGTCACAAGCTGCATGCCGAGGATGGCCTTCGATGCCGCGTCGGCGTCCTCGATCGACTTGGTGACCTTGACGCCGCCGCCCTTGCCGCGGCCGCCCGCGTGGATCTGCGCCTTCACCACCACGGCCTTGTTGCCTTTGCCGAACAGCGCTTTCGCCGCCTTGTCGGCCTCCTCCAGCGTGGTGGCCATCTCGCCCTCGGGTACGGGCACGCCGTACTTGCGCAGGATGTCTTTCGCCTGGTACTCGTGAATCTTCATGGATGTTTGTCTCGGGCACGCGGAGATCAGAAAGAACGGCCCCAAACGCGCACCTCCGATGCTAGCGCAAGCGCGGAACCAGCCGCAATTTTCCAGCGGCGATTATCGGTCTGAGTAACGGCACTTCAGGATTTGCGGCGCTTCGCTCTCGCCGCCTCCAGCGTGAACTGGCGCAGCTCATCCGCCGCCGAGTCCGCCAGCACCGAAAACACGATGTGGAAGGGCTTCTGCGGCACCGTGGGTTCAGTGGCCGTGTAGCTGTCGCAGAGGATCGCCGTGACCTGTTCGATGCCGCGCCGCCAATGCGGCTTGCGCGCATCGCGGAAGAGCAGAATATCGGTCGAGATGCCTGCGGCGACCAGCATGGTCTGCGCGCGATCCAGGAACTCCGGCCAATGCGAGACCACGGCGACCAGATGCCCCTTGGGTGCGGGCAGCCACGGGCTAAGCCATGCGTTCGGCGAGCGGATGGGCAGCGTCATCAGCTCGATGCCTTTGGGAAGCGCATTGCGCACGGCCTTCTGCTGGCTGGGGCGGCAGAGCGCGATGGCTGCCGTCAGCGTGGCGCGGGTGCAGCAGGCCGCAGGCGTCGACTCCGTGATCGGCCACGAGGTCAGGCCGCGCAATTCCGTAATAAGAATCTTGCGCACCTCCGGGTCGGAATCGATCAGCAGGAAGTGGTCGGGCGGTGGCGCGGCCAGCCACTCCTGCACACGGGCGCGGACCGCCTCGGCTGGCAGGCCCAGCTCGCGCGCCGCGCGGAAGAAGCCGGCGATGTGGTGGTCGATGCGCTGGTCTGGAGTCTGTGGGGTCTGTGGCTGTTGGGCGCGGACGGTGATGCCACTTCCGCGGCGGCGCTCCGTCCACCCTGCTTTCTCGAGCTCGCGATAGCCGGCGCTGACGGTATTCGGGTGCAGCGCGAAGCGCCGCGCCAGCTCGCGCGTGCTGGGCAGGCGATCGCCGGGCTTGAGATCCCCGCACAGGACGGCCAGCGCCACCTGCGTGACCAGTTGGCGATAGATGGGGACTTCGCTGGAATGTGCGAACCAGAGGCGCATAGGCTTCGCTGAGTATTGTGCCTTGTGCGCAAGGCGGCCTGCTACCCTTAAGTTCCATGCCTGCCAATCCTTATCTCAAGCGCATCCTCGAAGACCGCGCCACGCTGACGCGCGAGGAGGCCCGCGAACTGATGCAGATCGTCTTCGCCGGGCGCTTCGCGGACATTGAGATTGCCGCGCTGCTGGGCGCCATCGCCGCGCGGGGAGAGAATGCGGCAGAGCTGGCGGGCTTCGTCGATGCCATGCGCGCGGCGGCGGCTCCTGTGCCGCTCGATGAGGCCGAGCGCGCCGCACTGGTCGATACCTGCGGCACCGGCGGCGACGCCAGCGGGACCTTCAACATCTCAACGGCAGCGGCGCTGGTTGCGGCAGCGGCGGAGTCAGCCTCCGAAACCGTTCCCCAGATCCGGACCATGGTGGCCAAGCACGGCAACCGCGCCGTCACCTCGGCCTGCGGTTCAGCCGATGTGCTGGAGGCCCTCGGCGTTCCGGTCGCGCTGCCGCCGGACGAGGCCGCGCGCGCTCTGCGTGAGCATCGCTTCGCATTTCTGCATGCGCCCGCGCTGCACCCGGCGATGAAGGCAGTGATGCCCGTGCGCCGCGCGCTGGGCGTGCGCACGGTCTTCAACGTGCTCGGTCCGCTGACCAATCCTGCGGGTGCGCGAGCGCAGGTGATGGGCGTCTACTCCGCGCACCTGGTGCCGATTGTGGCTGAGACGATGCGACTGCTTGGGACGCGGCATGCCTTTGTGGTCCACGGCTACGTCGATCAAACGCGCAAAAAAGGTTTAGACGAGATCTCCATCTCCGGCCCAAGCCAGATTGCGGAGGTTCGCGGGGATGTTGTTGCGTTCGCCGAGATCACTCCGGAGGAACTCGGACTCAAGTCTGCGCCGATCCATACGCTGCGCGGCGGCAGCGATGCGTATGCGAATGCGGCAATCCTGCGCGGCATCTTCGCCGGCGAGAAGGGTCCGCGGCGCGACGTGGTGCTGCTGAACGCGGCGGCAGTCCTGGTCACCGCGGGCGCGGTGCCGTCTGGACCGGGCCAGTTGCACGAGGCGCTGCGCGCGGGCGTCACGCTGGCCGCGCAGGCCATCGACTCCGACGCCGTCTCCGTGCTGCTGGCCGACCTGATCGCGTCGCAGCGTTAGCAGGCGGCTCGGCTGCGTATAGCCAGTTGACCCCGCGTCGCGAAAGCCGGAGAATCGAGGTTCAGGCGATTGCCGGCGGCGTGCCGTCGCAGGCTTCCTTTTTTTGAGGTTCTTCCCATGTCCGCATTTCTGGTTCTCGCTGCCGCGCTTCTCAGTCGCATCCTTCCCATCGTGCTGCACTCGCAGAGTTGGAACTTCACCGCGCTGGGCGGCGGTCTGCTGTTCTTCGGCTCACGCATGGGCGGAGCAGACGGTAAAGCCACTGGGAAGCAGATCGCGCTGAAACTGGCTGCGGCATTGGCGCTCCTGATGGCGACGGACTATTACCTCACCGTCTACGGCTACGGACTTGCGTGGCACACCAGCGCCTATCTGGTCACGTGGGTCTGGTATGCGGCCATCTGCCTGATCGGCATGGGACTGCTGCAGCGGCCCGGCGTGCTGCGTTGTGCAGCGGCGACGCTTGCCTCGGCAACCTCATTCTTCCTGCTATCGAACGGCGCGGTGTGGGCGGGCGGCGCGATGTATCCGCATACGCTGGCTGGACTGGGCACGGCGCTGGCCATGGGGCTGCCTTTCTACCGCAATGACCTGGTCTCTACCGGGCTGACGCTGGGCGTGCTGTTCGGCCTTCCGGCGCTGGCGCGGAAGATTGCGCAGGCGATGGAAGCAGCGCACGGCGACCGGATGGCTTAGACCATCCGCTCTACTTCGCTTTTCTTAGCTGCTTTAACGCTTATTCTTCTTCCCCATAGACGCGTTCTCCGTCTTCGGCCGGGAAGCTGGTACCGCGCTTGCGGTCAAACAGCTTGCGCAGGACAAAGATCACCAACAGCACTCCGGCTGCGACGATGAGCGCGAGCACCACGCCGAAGTGCTCATGCACTGCGCGGTGCCAGGTGTGCGCGATTCCCGGTCCGAACATCACCACCAGAAGCGACCACGCCAGGAAGCGGACCAACTTGCCGGTGAACATTGCGGTCGCGAACGGGACGGTTCGCATCTCGAAGACGCCTGCGGCAAATTCAAACAGCTTGATGGGCGTAGGCGGAGGCGCCATGGCGGCCAGCATGATGACGACGAATTCCTGGTTCTCGAAGCGGTCGCGCAGCTTTTCATACCGCTCGCGGTTGATGCGCTTCAGTAGGACCACCTCTCCCCCGGCGCGGCCGATGTAGTACGGAATCAGGCTGCCGAGCGCAGAGCCCGCCGCACCCATCAGGCAGTAGAGGAGAAGCTTGCGGTGGTCCGCAATCACGTAGTCGATCACCATGGCATCGATGGGGATGGGAATAAGCCCTGAATCGATGAAGGCGAGGCCGCCGAGACCCCAGATGCCGAACGGCTTGAGGGTGGCCATCAGGGCCGCATTGAAGTGGTGGAACCAGACTACGGGGTGAACTTTCACAACAAGCGTGATTCTACTAGGCAGGCGCGCATCCAGTGAGTGCCTTGGCGGGTTAGTGCGCGGTGCGGCCGGCGAGCAGATCGAGCGCGTGGGGCAGCAGCGGCAGGACAGCTTCGAGCGACGCCGTTGCTCCCGCGGGCGAGCCGGGCAGATTGATGACCAGCGTGCTGCCGATGTCTCCGGCAGCGTCTGCATCTGGGGGCTGGACCACTCCGCAGACTGCGCGGCTGAGCGCGGCGAGCGGGGTGTGGCGCATGCCTTCAGCGCGCATCACTTCAGCGAGTCCGTCGATGATGCGCGTGCAGACCATCCGCGTGGCCTCGGGCGTTACGTCGCGCGGCGCGAGGCCAGTGCCGCCGGTGGTCAGGATCAGGTCTGCGCCCGCGGCGTGGCGGCGCAGCGCGGCGGCGATCCGGTCGAGCTCGTCCGGCAGAGTTTCCGCGGCGATGGCGCCGGCGCCCGCGGTCTCCAGCATCTCGACGATAGCGGGACCGCTGAGGTCCTGCTGCGTGCCGGCGAAGCAGCGGTCGCTGATGGTGAGCACAGCGGCGCGTGTGCCCGCCCGCAACTGCGGGGATGCGGGGTGCTGCGGGTCTGCCTGCTCAGTCGCCATGGCATCCAGTGTATTCGCGTCTGTCCGGCAGCCTTTCGCAGAATCGGCAAGCATGAAGCGCAGCGTGGTGCGTGCGGGCAACGAAAGGCGCTGCAAGGTGAGAAAATAGCTGGGCGGCGAAGCTCGGGCCCTGATCCAGGGTCTGTATTCCATATGCCAGCGGAGGGCAGGGGCCTTTTTGCGTCCGTCCGCGTCCTATCTTCTGAGCCTTCATGTCTATCCTGCAGTTGCCAACCAGACCGCCGCGCGATTCGGACAACCGGGCCGAGACCGAAGATGTGTCCGAGCATTGGCATGCCACGCCCATACGCGTGAGCGTCGGACCGCATGGCGAGTTCGCAGAGCATGAGCTGATCCACCTGCTGGACTCGATCGACGACGAGCGGGCCAAAGCGCGCTTCCGCGAGGCAGTCTACATCTCCGTCATCATCTGGCTGGCGGTGGCGTGGTTCCTGTTCTATGGGCCGCGCATCCTCTTCCATCAGCCGTACTACAAGGACCCGATTGCGCTGATGAAGCAGCACGACAGGGAGCAGTTGACGTATATCGCTCCCAGCGCGCCGATGCCGCGCGTGGCGCCGAAGATCGACCGCAAGACGATGGAGACGCTGAAGCAGCAGGCGCAACAACGCCAGTTGCAGGCGCCGCCTACTCCGCAGCCTCCGGTGCAACAGCCGCCACAGCCGCAGGAAGAGGCCCACAACGCAGCGCCTCCTGTTCCGCAGCCGCCGCTGCCGGCTGCGCCGAGGCCAGCGCCGAACGCACCATCGGCTCCGCTGCCCGCAGCGCCGGCGCCGAACTTCGCGCGCAATGAGAGTCCGCAGAGCGCGTTGCAGAATGCGATGCGTGGCGCGATTGCCACGCGCGGCAGCGGGATCACCGCGCCGGGATCGTCGGCCGGGCCGCTGCAGGCGGGCGCGACGATCCTCTCCGACACGCAGGGCGTGGACTTTGACGCCTACATGCGGCGGCTGCATGACATCGTGCAGCGCAACTGGGAGCCGCTGATCCCGGAGGAGGTTGCGCCTCCGCTACGCAAGCGCGGGATCGTGGGGATCCGGTTCTCGATCCTGCCGGACGGACAGATCGGCGACATCAAGCTGGAGACGACCTCGGGCGATGTGGCGCTGGACAAGGCGGCGTGGTACGCGATCACCAGCTCCGGTCAGTTTCCGTCGCTGCCCAAGGCGTTCCATGGACCGGACCTGGACCTGCGCGTCGGCTTTTTCTATAACGTGCCGATGGAGCGGTAAGTATCCTCCCACCCCCTACCCCCCAATACATATTTTGGGGGTGAAGCCATTGCGTATCAGCGATCTGGCGATGCGAAATGGCGGTAAAATGTTCCACTTGCATGGGTTGCGGCTAAAATATGCCGAATCAATAGGTTGGCCAGAGCCGTGTTGAGGGCTTAGATTCTGCCTTTCGCTTCCACTGCTTTAAGTATAGGCTGCGGAGCAAAACTAAAATGCCAACTATTTGCGAGGAATAAGTCGAGTGGCTGGTTCGAGTTGCGGCGAAAGGCAGGCGTTTGGGGGCTTGACACAATGAGAGAGGCAGAGCGGGTGAGCGAGACGCAGAGGGTAAACGAGACGCACCGGCCCACTGAGACCGAGCGGCGGAGGCAGACGCGCGGGCTGGTGTGGCTGGCGCTGGCGGCGCTGGGGTTTGCCGTGGTGCGCGCGGTGGCGCGAGGCGGCTGGCGCGGCTGGCGCGGCTGGTTTTAGCTTCTGAGATTTAACTGCCAGCTTCGGACAGGTTGCGTGTGGGTTTGCGGTAGCTGCGCGCTGCTAGGCCGTGGCGGCAGGGGCAGGAGGCCGCAGCATGCCAAGCACGCGATTGATGGAGTCTGCTGTGCGCTCGCCGCTCTTATGGGTGATCTTCACACCCTTGGAGGCGAGGCGGCAGATCTCATAACGACTATTTCCCTGTGCAATGGCTACGTGAATATGGTCAGAACGCATGCGGACTCCTGGTAAGGGTAAGGATTTCACTGGTTGCGGCCCGGCGTGGGAGTGTTCCGGACGCTGGACTGGGCGCTGTTGACGGCGACGGCAAGGTCTTCAGTCAGGGACTGGAGGTCGGTGTGGGCGCGGTCGGCGGCGGGCGTGGAGTCCGACGACGGTGCTACCGTTTGCCGCGGCTTGCGCACGAGGTGCAGGGCGACGTCAGTCTTTCTGGGAAAGCTCATGGGGATACTCCTTACGAGCAGTTGCGTTCCTGGAGGACGCTCGTCAGAAGCAAAATGAGGCTGAAGGCGAGGGGAGTACTGCTTCCAGCCTACGCTAGTACGGGCGGTTGCGCCGGGAACGCCGGTGAATATGGGCGGAGGGCAGGTTGGCCAGGGCGGGAGACGGATACGGGAACGAACGGCGGGCCTTGCGGCGGTGTAATCTCGAAGCAGGGGTGGGTCGATGGTGTGCAAGGTCTGTGTGCAGTTGGAGGAGGCGATCGCGACGGCCGAGCAGCCGGACGCGCCTAACCTGCTGCAGGGACTGACCGAGGCCGGGCTGCGCAATCGCGCGCGGCAGAAGGAAGAGCGCAAGGTGAAGGCCGCGCTGGATCTCGAGAAGCACCGGCGGTCGTGCCCGGTGTGGGGTGAGCGGGCGGCGGGGTGAGGTAAGGCCCGGGGTTATTGCGCTGCCGCCGCAGTTTTGCGTTGGCGCTGCTGGGCGGGGGATGCGGAGCGAGTGGCGAGCTTCTTGAGGCTGCGCAGCGCCTCGTTCACGGACGCGGAGTCGGGAAAGGCGTCGAGCAGGTCGGGCGCGATGATAACGACGTTGGTTCCCTGCCGCATGCGCTGGCTGTATTTACCGCGAACGCCCTTGCTGAAGTCGAGGTTGGGGCGGGGAGCAAGCGGGTCGAGTTGGTCAGGCTTGTTCATATTGCTTTCTCTCGGCTGCGGTGACAGGGC
>DATCBR010000182.1:0-3780 GCA_036511765.1 Acidobacteriaceae bacterium
AGGCGGAAGGAGTCGAGCATTGCGGTGACGTCGGGAGGCTCCGCCGATCCATTCGCATGGGCGAGAGGTTGCGTGTGGGCCAGTGAGCCGTTGCGCGGCGGATAGGAGAGGCGGGCGCGTTGCCAGAAGGCGGCCTTGGCATCGACTTCCGCGAAGAGCGAGCCGGCGACCTGCGCAAGAACGGAGTTGAGGTCGATGGTACCGGGAGGCGGCAGCGCGCGCGGCCCGGCGGCGACTTCGGCGATGGAGTACGAGGCAACGGCGGCCTCAGGCACTGGCCAGACGAGCGCGGCGTTTGCGCCGGAGGCTGTGTGGCGTTGGGCCACGGCGGCAAGACGCTCCGACATGCGCGCTGAGAGGGCGAGGTCGACGGCGAGAGGATAGCGGGAGCGCACGGCGAACAATGCGCGGGTGACGGGATAAAGGATGGCGGAGTTGACGAGGCCGTCGCGCGGGCCAAGGTCATAGCGCGGCGTGGCGAGGTCGGCGTGTTGCGCAACGACAGCCTCCGCCAGTGCGCGTACGGCGGCGGGGCCGAGGGACTGTGCCTCCGGACCAAGCAGCAGGCAGGCGCCGGCGTGGTGTCCGTCGAGAAGCTTCCAGGTGTTGAGGTAGTCCGCCGCGGAGAGCAGCCACGAGGATGTGGTTGGCGCGGGGGGTGTGTACGGCACCAGTTGCAGATGAGGCGCTACTGCGGTATCGGAGACTGGGTCGGGCGTGGCGACAAGGACTGCCTGTGCGGGGAAGGCCTCGGCGAGGTTAGAGAGCGTTACGGCGAGCGCCTCGCGCGAGAGCGGCCCGAGACTGACAAGAAGACCAGAACCGCCGCTGGCTGCCGGTGCGGATGGTTGCTCGTTGACAGAGGAAGTGGTGGCCATCGTCCTTTTGGTGCAGAGACCTACTCAGGCAGTTTAAGGATACCGGCGAGCGGAATGCGCACCCAGGTAGGCCGGTTGTTGAGCTCGTAGAGGAGTTCGTAGAGCGCCTTTTCGAGCAGATATGCGTTGAGCAGGCGATTTGCCTGCACAGGTTGTGGAGTGAGATGCGGCCCGGATGCGTGGTGTTCCGCTTCGTCCATGGTGAGGCGCCAGGCATTCAGGAATTCAGCGGATACGGCGTTCTGCCAGAGCTCCGCCCACGGCTCCAGCGCGCGGGCGGCGGGGTTGCGCTGGGCCCGTCGATCCAGCGCGAAGTAGGCCGCATAGCTGAAGGAGCGGACCATGCCGGCGAGATCGCGCAAGGGCGATTGCTTTTGGCGGCGGTCGGCGAGCGGGCGGGCGGGCTCGCCTTCGAAGTCGAGGATGACATAGTCGTTGCGCGTGCGGAGAAGCTGCCCGAGGTGGTAGTCGCCGTGGATGCGGATGCGCAGGCCGGCTTCGTTGGGGGGCATGTCGGAGATGGCGTGTGCGCGAGCGAAGAGTTGGGCGCGGCGCGAGAGGATGAGCGCGGCAGAGTCGGTGGTGAGTTCGTCGGGCAGTGTGTTGAAGGCGCGTTTGAGAGCGTCGAGCGCACTGGCGATCTGGGCACGGATGTGACTGACCTCGGACGCGAGCGCGGTCGCGGTGAAGTGCTCCGGTGTGAA
The DNA here is from genome assembly GCA_036511765.1 of Acidobacteriaceae bacterium. Classification (GTDB taxonomy): domain Bacteria; phylum Acidobacteriota; class Terriglobia; order Terriglobales; family Acidobacteriaceae; genus Edaphobacter. The sequence goes on from DATCBR010000182.1 coordinate 1,583, forward strand.
AGCCGGATTGTCGCTGGGAGTTGCGAGCGCGGAGTGCATCTCGGCGGTGCGGCGACCGAGTAGAGCTGCGGCGTCCAGGAAGAAGCGGGCGTGCTCGCGGGCCTCCATGGGAACGAGCGAGGCGTGGTCGGAGAGATCCTTGACGAGGAATGAAGGAGGCGAACCGGTATCCAGGGGCAGAGGAAGTATGGAGACGGATTCGTAGAAACGCGCGAGCTCCTCGAGCGTGAACTCCCAGCCGTCGCCTTCATTCTCGACGAGGCCCTGCAGCATGGCGAGCGTGGCGGGCCCATTGTTGCCGATGCTGCCGCGAATTTCGCCGAGGAACGGAGCGATGCGCGGGAAGTGCGCGACCTCAGTTAGAAAGCGGCCGATCTCAACATCGGGGTTTTCGCCGGGCTGGAGACGCCGGAAGAGTTTGAGTATGAGCTTCTGGTCGTAGACAAGCGAGGTATTGGACTGCTCAGCGGAGCCGACGCGAGACGGCAGCGGACCGGAGCCGCGAACCTCAGCGAAGGCCGAGGAGGGGACGCCAGAGATAGACGTAGCGGCATTCGCAAAGGGGGGGGATTGCGAAATGAGAGCGTCCATCGACTGCGCGTTCAGCGCATCGCTCGGGATGACGGCATCTCTTGTTTGCGCTTCTGTAGGAGTGGTATCCGCGGGAAGTGTGGCGCCATCCTGAATCAGCGACAGGAGGGCCTGCCGGACGTTGTCGCGCGCGGTGGCGTCGTGGAGGATTGCGGGACCTTCAGCAGTGGTGACAGACGCGAGGATGGAGTTGGGCGCGCTGGTGCGAATGGCGTTGGCTTCGACATCGGCGCTGGAGGTGAGAGCGAGCGGGAGTTGGTACGTGTCCGGCAGCGAGTCGGGCAGTTCGTCGGCGTAGCTGATGGCGAGAAAGACGATTGCGGCGCTGGGGAGCCGCGGCAGTTCAACCCAGTCGAGGATGCGGACCGATGAGACGGTACGAGACTTGGCGCCGAACCAGCGCTGGCGTGTGAGGTAGCTGGGCAGCAGCTCCTGCAGGAGCGAGAGACCGGGGCCGGCAAGCAGATCGCGCCAGATGTTGCCGGAGGCGGCGGTGACGAGATCGAGCGTGGATTCACCGGAATCCATGGTGGGCGACCCAGGAGCTTGCGGGGAGGGTTGCAGCTCCAGCCAAAGAAAAGAGTACGGCGCGAGCGAGAGCGCGTATGGCGTTTTGTCGATGGGAGGGAACGTGACGTAGCCCAGCAGTTCGACGGGTACCATGCCGGCGAAGCGCGACAGATCGAGAGTGACGGGCTGATTGAAGCGGGAGAGGTTGGCGACGCAGAGAACTATCTCTGCGTTTCCGCTTCCATTGCTGCTCTCCGGCTGGCCGTTTTCGTCCTTGTATTCACGGAGGTAGGCGAGGACTTTGCGGTTGTCGGGGGCGAGGAACTCAAGCGTGCCGCGGCCGAAGACCTTGAAGAGCTTGCGCAGCGCGATCATGTTGCGGTTCCAGTGCAGCAGCGAAGACTGATCGGTGAGCTGGGCCTCTACATTGATGGCTTCATAGCCCCAGATGGGGTCCATGATGACGGGGGCGTAGAGCCGCGCGGGCACGGCGCGGGAGAAGCCGGCGTTGCGGTCCGGCGTCCACTGCATTGGAGTGCGGACGCCGTTGCGATCGCCGAGATATATGTTGTCACCCATGCCAATCTCATCGCCGTAATAAAGGATGGGTGTGCCGGGAAAGCTGAAGAGCAGCGAGTTCAGCAGCTCGATGCGGCGGCGATTGTTATCCAGCAGCGGGGCCAGGCGACGGCGGATGCCGACGTTGATGCGCATTCGCGGATCGGCCGAGTAGGCGAGATACATATAGTCGCGCTCGTCGCTGGTGACCATCTCAAGCGTGAGCTCGTCATGATTGCGCAGGAAGAGGCCCCATTGGCAGGTGCCGGGGATGGGCGGCGTCTGCGCCATGATGTCGGTGATGGGAAGGCGATCTTCTTGCCGTAGCGCCATGTAGATGCGCGGCATGAGCGGAAAATGAAAAGCCATGTGGCACTCATCGCCATCGCCAAAATAAGGGCGCACATCGGCGGGCCACTGGTTGGCTTCCGCAAGAATCAGGCGATTGCTATAGTCCTCGTCGATGGCGGCGCGAATCTTTTTAATGACGGCGTGCGTTTCGGGAAGGTTTTCACAGGAGGTGCCATCGCGCTCGACGA
>DATCBR010000183.1:0-3333 GCA_036511765.1 Acidobacteriaceae bacterium
CGCTCCATCGTTACATCGCGGAAGACCATGATAATGCCGGTGAGTTCGCCGGCTGTGTTGCGGATGGGGGCGCCGGAGTCGTCGATGGCAATTTCGGAGCCGTCGCGGCGCATCAGCACGGTATGGTTGGCGAGGCCGACCACACTACCGAGCCGCAGGACCTTGGTGACGGGGCTTTCCACCAACTCGCGCGTGGACTCATTGACGATATGGAAGACCTCGGCGAGCGGGCGATTGCGAGCATCGGCTTCACGCCATCCGGTAAGTTCTTCGGCCACCGGATTTATCACCTGGACGCGGCCCTGCGTATCGCAGGTGATGACACCGTCGCCGATGGAGATGAGCGTAGTGCGCAGATTCTGTTCGGACTCGTAGAGCTGTCCGGCGCGGTCCTTTTCGCGACCCAGCGCGCGGCGGAAGGCATTGGAGACGGCGTGCAACTGGTCACGCGTGAACCATGCGATAAGGAGGCCTATGCCTAAAGCGAGCGCTACCAGGACGATGCGGAGGTCGCTGGTCTGGCGGTGCCAGGTTTGAATCCGCTGCGCGCGCAGCTCTTCCGAATTGGCGATGATGGTGTTGAGAAAGGCGCGCATCCGATCCATCTCACCCTTGCCGGTGAGGTTGATGTCAACATCTTTGGTGTTGCCACCGGCGCGGACGATGGAGATGAGGGTCTGCGCAAAACCCTTCTGCCAGGCATCATGCTCGGCGACGAAGCTGTTGAGGTTTGGCGTGGGGCCGGGCGCGTTCGCGCGCATCTCATCGAGCGCCTTGGCAAAGCGCGGCTGGGCGCGGTTGAAGGGATCAAGAAAGCGAGGATCCGCTGTTGTCTGGTAGCCGCGCAGTCCGCTCTCTTCATCCACAATGAGCAATTCCAGCGTGGTGGCCAATGCAATGGTGCGATCCGAATGCTCAATGAGGCTGACGGTTGTGTTGGTCTGCTGTACCTGCCAGGCCAGAATGCCTGCGAGGACAAGACAGGCGACCACGGGGAGCACCAAGGCCTGACGGAGCGTTCGCTGGAATCGTTTGAGCTCCAAACCTTTTAGTCTCTCCTTGCGTCGCCAGGGCGGCAAGCTGGTCTATGGTTGATTTGAAGCGTTATCTGAGAGCAGGTTGCCCAGTTTGCTGAGGAGCGCGGGTGCACCTTCTCCTTTGGTCATATAGACATCGACCAGGGAGCTGACATCGTCGGGCAGGCCTACATAGGCGGAGAGAAGAAGGATTGGAACTTCAGGTTTGGATTGGCGCATCTTCTGCGCGACCTCGCCGCCGTGCATTCCCGGCATAGCGTAGTCGAGGACGACAGCCTCAACTGGCTCGGCGGTAAAGATATCCAGCCCGGCCTGGCCGTCGGGCGCGGTAAGGACGTGGTAGCCTGCGCGCTCAAGGAGGATTTTGCGGACGCGCAAGCCCACGACCTCGTCGTCCACGCAGAGTACCAGAGGGGCCCGATTTTCCATGGTTGAGTTCAGGAAGACCGGAAGACCTGCCCGGTTTCTGCTCCAGTATACCTGCCACTCGCGGTGCGGAAAATCGAGAAATGCCAGAATGATTCATCGTATGTTCGCAAAAGGGCAGGTCCGGGTGATTTAAGCTGAGGTCGGCTTAGCCATGGCATTGGAGTTGGAGCGAAAGGAACGCCTTTGAATCAGACGATATTTGTGCTGGAGGATGATGCCGACATCTCGCGGCTGGTGCAGTATCACCTGGAAGCATCGGGGTTCGCAGTGCGACTGTATGCGGCGGTCGGGCAGATCATCGCCGATGCGGAGCGCCAGCCGCCGGCGTTATTTTTGCTGGATATTATGGTGCCGGGTGGGGATGGGCTGGACCTGTGCCGGAGGTTGCGCAAGAACCCCGCATTAAGCACGGTGCCGATCATTTTTCTGACCGCGAGGGCCGCGGAGAACGACCGTGTGGCGGGGCTGGAACTGGGTGCAGACGATTACATCACCAAGCCTTTCGGGACGCGAGAGCTGGTGGCCCGGGTCAAGGCGGTGCTGCGCCGGTTTGAGCGGCCTACGGCGCCGAGCGTGGTGAAATTTGAGAACGTAGAAATAGACGCCCACGCGATGCAGTTGCGCGTAGACGGCGAGCTGGTGACCACAACGGCGACCGAATTCAGGCTGCTGGACTATCTGGCGCGGCATCCGGGACGCGTCTTCAGCCGTGACCATCTGCTGGATGCGGTCTGGGGTGACGCGCGGTTTGTGACGCCGCGGTCGGTGGACGTGTACGTGCGGCGCATCCGGGAGAAGATCGAGGCCGATGCAGAGATGCCGCGCTATCTTAAGACCATGCGCGGCGCGGGCTACCGGTTTGAGATTCCCAAGGCCGTGCCGGCCGGAATTTAATGGCGAAGACAGACGAAAGCACTCAGCCGCGAAACGGGAAAGCTGTAGGATCCGGTGGCTCGTTAGGATTGCAGATGGCGGCAGCGATGCTCGCTGTCGCGGTGATCTGCGGGTTGGCGGGACTCTATCCGATGCATGCGGCAGCGATCTGGCTGACCGGCGTCGCGCTGGTGCTGACGCTTTCGATCACAGTGACCGCGAGACTTCGGCGCGAGTTGCAAAAGCTAGAACAGGCGATAGCGTCTCTTCCGGAAGAGCCTGTAGGGCTGCCCCATACCAGTGAGTTTGCCAAAGCAGCAATGGCGACCCAGGCGGCGGCGGGGGGACTGACCAGGCGGTTGAGTGCATCCCAGGAAGACCGCCTGCAACTGGAGGCGCTGCTGGATTCTATGCAGGATGCTGTGGTGGCGGTGGATGCGGCTGGACGCATTCTGTGGACGAACCAGCGGATGCAGCGGCTGATCCCCGAGTCTTCGGTGGCCAGCCCGGTGCGGGTGGGGCACGCGCTGGTGCAGACCGTGCGTGATCCCGAGGTGCTGGATTGTGTGCGGACAGCGCTGGAAGAGAGAACGATTTGCGAGCGCCGCACCACTACGCTGCTGCTGGGGAAGATTTTCGAGGTGAACGCGTCGCCCATGCCTGGCGGAGGTGCGGTGGCGGTGCTGCATGACATCACTCGTGTGGAGCAGTTGGAGCGCGCGCAGCGGGACTTTGTGGCGAATGTGAGCCATGAGCTGCGGACGCCGCTGACTTCGATCAGCGGCTATGTGGAGACACTGCTGGACCATGAGGCGTCACTGACACCGGTAGCGCGGGAGTTCCTGGGCACGATCCTCAAGAACTCGATGCGGATGAACCGGCTGATCGAGGACCTGTTGACGATGGCGCGCGTGGAGTCGCCGGAAGAGAAGTTGCGCCCAGCACCGATCCGGGCCGATGTGCTGGTGGAGGACGCGGTGAAGGCCATGGCGGG
>DATCBR010000184.1:0-3079 GCA_036511765.1 Acidobacteriaceae bacterium
CCGACGAGCCTCGCCCCGCTGGGCCAACCCTGCCCGGCGGCGGCGCAATCGGTCACGGCGCCGACGGCGTAATGCACATGTACACCCTCACCATGCAGATGCTCGCTGCCGTATTAGGCGAGGGGTCCGACCGGCCTGTGATCGACAAGACGGGCCTTAGCGGGCATTACAGCATTGACATCCGTGAGCCGCAGCGCATGGCCGCGCCTTCCGCTTCGCCAGGGGGCTCGCCTGAGGAGGACAACAGGCCCGCCATCGCCGACGCGCTCAAGTCAGTCGGCCTGGAGCTAAAGCCCGCAAAGGAGCCGGTGGAGTTTCTCGTCATCGACCACGTCGATCGCCCTACGGAGAACTGATCTGTTCCGCGAATGGAACCGGCATCTCGCGGTGAGCGTATCTTGCTCATCTCGCCCTGCAGGAGTTCCGCATGACTCTTCCCATCCTCCGCCGCGCCTCTTTTTGTCTTCCCGTGCTCATGATCTTCCCAGGTGTCTTCGTGGCCCGCGCACAGGCACAGTCCCAGGCCAAGTCCTTTGAGGTCGTCTCCATCCGCCAGAACCTCTCGCAGAATGGCAACGGCCCTCGCGACCTCACCGCCGGTCCGGATGGTTTCCGCATCGAGCGCCAGCCCCTGCTGAACATCCTGCTGACCGCATACCCGCCCGAGGCGGGCGGCATGTTCCTCAACCGCGTCGAGCAGATGCCGGACTGGGTCCGCACCGAACATTACGACATCGACGCCCGCATCTCCGACGCCGACCGCGCCGCCTGGAACGACCCCAAAAACCAGCCCGCCATGCTGCAGCAGATGCTGCAGGCCATGCTGGCCGACCGCCTGCATCTCGCCGTCCACCGCCACATGAAGGAGGTGCCTGTCTTTGATTTGGTGATCGCCAAGAGCGGAGCGAAGTTCACCGAGACAAAGCCCGACGAGCCGCACGCTGCGGATGCGGTCCTGCCCGGCGGCGGCAGAATGGGACAAGGCGCTGACGGTTCAACGCACTTCTCCAACTTCTCCATGGGCCTGCTCGCCGCGCTGCTCACCAGCAAGTCCGACCGCCCGGTGCTCGACAAGACCGGCCTCACCGGCCGCTACACCCTCGATGTCCGCGAGCCCCAGCAGATGGCCGCGCCCTCCGCCGCGTCAAACGGCGAAAGCGAAGATGAGCGCCGGCCCGCGGTAGCCGACGCCTTGAAGTCTGCGGGCCTTGAGCTTAAGTCCGCCAAGGAGCAGGCAGAATTCCTCGTCATCGACCACGTCGAGCGTCCCTCAGAAAACTGATCGCATCCTGGGTTGTGTTCCTGATCGGGTGCCCCGGGTGCCTCACGTTTGGGCACCCGGATGTTCCCAGCACGCTCAACCCTCACTGGGGCGCGGCCCTTCACGCCCCTCGTGTATGCTCATCCCGATCCCAAAAATTACAGTAAGGAACGCCGCACGATGAGCCAGCCCACACCCGACCATATCCTCCAGGTAGCCTTCGGCTTCTGGGCCTCGAAGACCCTGCTCAGCGCCATCGAGATGGAACTCTTCACCGAGCTGGCAAAGCAGCCGCTCTCGCTGGACGAAGGCGCCGCCCGTCTCAGCCTGCATCCGCGCTCCGCCCGCGACTTCCTAGACACGCTCGTCGCCCTCGGATTCCTCGAGCGCACGGACGGCGTCTACTCCAACACGCCGGAGACCGATCTCTTCCTCGACAAGCGCAAGCCCTCCTACATCGGCGGCATGCTGGAGATGGCCAACGTCCGCCTCTATCCCTTCTGGGGACGCCTGACCGAAGGGCTGCGCACCGGCCTGCCGCAGAACGAGGCCGGCACCGGCGGCGACGATCTCTTCACCGCGCTCTACGCCGACCCCGCGCGCCTGCGCGGTTTTCTCAAAGCCATGACCGGCCTGTCGCACGGCGCCAACCTCACCATCGCGCGCAAGTTTCCCTTCGCGAACTACAAATCCGTCGTTGACGTGGGCGCCGCGCAGGGCGACCTCATCGCGCAGATCGCGCTTGCCAATCCCAACATCGCCGGCATCGGCTTCGACCTCCCCGAGGTCGCGCCCATCTTCGAGGACTACATCGCCGAGAACAAGCTCGCCGATCGCGTGAAGTTTGCTCCCGGCAGCTTCTTCGACGCGCCCATCCCCAAGGCTGATGTCGTCACCATGGGCCACATCCTGCATGACTGGGACCTGCCCACCAAGAAGATGCTCATCCGCAAGGCGTATGAGGCCCTGCCCACCGGCGGCGCCTTCGTCGTCTACGAGGCCATCATCGACGACGACCGCCGCGCCAACGTCTTCGGCCTGCTCATGAGCCTCAACATGCTCATCGAAACCCGCGGCGGCTTCGACTACACCGGCGCCGACTGCATCGGCTGGATCGAGGAGGCAGGCTTCCACTCCACACGCGTCGAGCACCTCGTCGGGCCGGACTCCATGGTCGTCGGCATTAAGTAGTCCGTCGTCGGCATCAAGTAGCGTTACGACTACGGTTCTCCATTCACCGTGCGATGAGTGGGGACATTTCCTCCAACCGCTCCATGAGATAGTGGCATCAACCGCACGATGAAGTTCTTCGCCACCCTCCTCCTTCTCGCGCTCGCCGCCGCCGGCCTCGGCGCATGGCTGGTTTACGCGCCGTTCGGCCCTGCACAGGACTCCGCCGCCGCAAACGCGAACCCCATTTATGTGGACATCGCGCCCGGCAGCGGCACGCAATCCATCGCCGCGCAGCTTCAGAACTCCGGCGCCATCCGCTCGCGCTACGCCTTCTTCATCCTGCGCGCGCTCAAGGGCGGCACGCTCAAAGCTGGCGAATACCGCTTTGACCATCCCGCTCCCGCCACCGAGGTCTACGCCCGCATCGTGCGAGGCGATGTCTACACCGTCGCCGTCACCATCCCCGAGGGCTTCAACATCTTTGACATCGCCGACGCCATCGACAAGGCCGGCCTCGCCCCGCGCGATAAATTCCTCGCCGCCGAGCGCAACGACACCGCCCTCATCAACGACCTCTCGCCCCACGCCGCCTCGCTCGAAGGCTACCTCTTCCCGGACACCTACCGCTTCCCCCACCACGTCACG
>DATCBR010000185.1:0-10231 GCA_036511765.1 Acidobacteriaceae bacterium
CGCCCGGCCTCACCATCTCCGCCGTCACAAACCCCGCCCGCCCAATCGCCGTCACAAGAATGTCCGCATCGCGCGTGTAGCGCGCAATGTCCACAGTCCGGCTGTGGCACACCGTCACCGTCGCATGAGCATTCAGCAGCAGGCTCGACATCGGCTTGCCCACAATGTCGCTGCGCCCCAGCACCACCGCGTGCGCGCCTTCCACTTTAATGTTGCTGCGCCGCAGGACCTCCATCACGCCCGCCGGCGTGCACGGCTTCAGCCCCGACCGTCCCGCCTGCAGCAGCCCTGCATTAATAGGATGAAAGCCGTCAACGTCCTTCGTGGGCGACACTGCCTCCAGCACCTTGCGCGTATCCACATGCGGCGGCAGCGGGAGCTGGACCAGGATCCCATCCACCGCCTCACGCGCGTTCAACTCGGCGATCAGGGCCAGCAACTCGTCTGTTGTCACCGTCTCCGGCGGTGTATGGCTCTCGCTGTAGATGCCCAGCTCCGCGCAGGCCTTCACCTTGCTGCGCACATAGATCTCGCTCGCCGCTACATGCCCCACCAGCACCACCGCCAGCCCCGGAGTCACACCCGCGGCCTTCAGCGCCTGCACCTCCGCGCCCACCTCGGCCTTGATCTCCCCAGCGACCTTCACTCCATCCAGCACCTTCATCTGCTCACTCATCCATCCAATCCTAACTTGCTCTCACCGGGCGTCCGGCAGCATTCCCAAACCGGCATTCGACAACCGGCAACTAACGACTCTTTTGCAACCGCCGATAACCATTTTGCGTATTCTTCCATGACGCCAAAGTCCAATGGCTGCGAAGCCACACCTATAGCAGAATCATTAGCAACTTGGCGGGCAAGAACGCGTCTAATCCGCTAAGAAGTTCGCCGGAAGCCTCACTTCCGGCAGGCTTGGCAATGCAGGGGTTTGGAAGGCAATCCGGTCACGCGCTGCCTGCGTTCTTTGGTCAGGTGGAGTAACCGAAAAGGAGGACGGCCATGGAATACGTTGCCACGATCATCGAAGAGCCTGGCGCGGCAAAGCCTTCTCTCGCGATTGAGAAGTTTTCCCCGGCTGACCTCTCTTCCCTGCGCGACGAGTTGACCCAGTCCGGCCTTGACCACTGGCAGGCTGCCGAGCTGATCGGCTCTTTCCTCAGCATCCGCGGCTACGGCGTCTCCTCTACAGCCGCCCGCGGTGCCGCCTCCCGCATTGAATCAGTCGGCTGCTCACTCAAATGCATGCAGGAAGAGCTGGAAAAACTCGCGCTCGTCATGTAGCCGTGCTTCTGCAAATGAAGCGCCATTACAGGAAAATAGCCGGCACGCATTCTCTCCAGTTAGGGAATTGCAACCGCTGCGTGGTAGGGTTCTCCGAATAAGGAGACCCGCCATGCACACTCGCCGCTCTCTCGTCCTTCTGTTCGCCCTAGCCGCCTCACTCACCCCGGCCCTCGCTCCTTCGCCCGCCCTCGCCCAACAGGCTGCCGCACCTTTCCCCTGTACCGGCAACGTCAACGTCGTCCGTATCTCGGAGATCAAGCCGGGTATGACACAGAAGTTCCTCGACGCCGTCGCGGCGCAGGCCGCCTGGTACAAGTCCGCCGGCACGCCCGACCGCATTGCCGTCATGCGCGTTCTGAATCGCAATCCCACCACCAAGGCCTACACCCTCTCCGACACCCAGGCCATCACCACCCACATCAGCCCTGCCGACGAGAAGCAGCCCAAGCACGACGCGGCCTTCGACGCCTTCGTCGCCACATTCGCTGCCAGCTCCACCATCAAAACCCAATACCTCACCTGCATGCCCGGAATGTAACGCTGCCGGACTCCGCGCGGACCATCGCGCGGAGTTGCACCCTGTACCCGGCCTTCCTCATCAGTTCCTCATCCCAGCCCGTTGCATAATGGGCGTAATGCCCTCACTCTGGTCGCCCGCCAACTGGCCGCAGCGTCTGGCTGAACTCGAAGCCCCTGCCGGCGAGCTCAAGGAAGCCCCGCTCCGCCGCGACGTGCGCTCGCTCGGCGCCCTCCTCGGCGAAGTCCTGCGCGAGCAGGCCGGCGACGCCACCTTCCAGTCCGTCGAGGAGCTGCGCCTCACCGCCATCGCCCGCCGCGAGGCCGAGGAATCAGCAGAGTCCTCTCCCCGCGCCGCAAAATCCCGCACCGCGCCTGCCGAGCCAAAAATCGCGCAAGACCCACTCCAGCACGCCATCGCCTGCGTCGACGCGCTCTCTGAGACCAGTGCCTACCAGCTCGCTCGCGCCTTCGCCTTCTACTTCGAGCTCATCAACCTCGCCGAAACCAACCACCGCAAGCGCCGCCGCCTCGCCAGTGCGCTCCATCCCGATTCACAACCTCAACGCGGTTCTATACGTGGAGCTCTCAGGCAAGTCCACCTTGCCGGAGCCTCTGCCGACGACGCCCGCGCGCTGCTCGCCAGGATCTGCATCACGCCCGTCTTCACCGCACACCCCACGGAGGTCGCCCGCCGCTCCGTCATCTTCAAGCGCCGCCGCATCTCGGACCTGCTCGAGCAGCTTGACCGCATCCCCGTCCCCGAAGAAAACCTCGAAGCCCTTGAGCGTGACCTGCTCGCCGAGATCACCGCCCTCTGGCAGACCGATGAGGTCCGCCAGGCCCGTCCCACCGTGCGCGACGAGGTCCGCATGGCGCTCGACTACTACGAGTCCTCCATCTTTGACACGCTGCCCGTCCTCTACTCCGAGGTCGCGCAGGCGCTCTCCGCCGAGTTCTCCGTCAGTGAACCCTCACTCGCCGAGCTCCCCCAGCTGGTCGCCTTCGGCTCCTGGATCGGCGGCGACCGCGACGGCAACCCCTTCGTCACGCCTGAGGTCACACGCCAGGCCCTCACCCTTGCGCGCGAATTGCTCTTCACCCACTACCGCACACGACTGCAAAGTATCTTCGACCAGCTCGCCGCCTCCACGCGCATCGTCGCCGTCACGCTCGAGCTCACCGAACTCGTCGACACCTACCTCGCGCAGCTGCGGGCCGCGGGCCAGGTCGTCCTCGAAAACCGCTTCCCCTTCGAGTCCGTGCGCCTGCTCATCAGCTGCATCATGATGCGCCTTGGCGGCAAGCCGCAGATTTCCATCCCCCTGCCGGCCGGCTCAGCGCTTCCACCCTATTCCTCCGCGCACGAACTCATCGCCGACCTCATCGTCCTGCGCTTCAGCCTCCTGCACAACCGCGGCCAGCGCCTCGCCCGCCTCTATATCGATCCCTTCCTGCTCGAGGTACGCACTTATGGCCTCCATCTTCAAACCCTGGACATCCGCCAGCACGCCCGCGTGCACTCCGCCGCCATCGCCGAGATCGCCAGCCTCCCCGGCACAACTGACGCCGTCATCCTGAGCGAAGTGAAGGACTCCTGTATTTCGTCCGGCCCCGACCTCACCCTCCCCGCCCCGCTCTCCGCCTCCACCCTCGAAGTCCTCTCGACCTTCCGCGCCATCGCTGAACTCAAGCGCGACTTCCCCGCCGAATCCCTGCCGCGCTATGTCATCTCCGGCGCAACCTCAGCGGACGATGTCCTCAACGTCGTCCGTCTCGCGCGCCTCTGCGGTGTTCGCGTCGAAGGGGACGCGCAAACCGAATCTGCACAAACTCCCGACCCCGGCCTGCAGCCCGTCCCGCTCTTCGAGTCCATCGAAGACCTACAGAACTCGGCCCGCATCATGCGCCAACTCTGGTCGTCGCCAGCCTACAAGCCGCTGCTTGAGTCCTGGAACTACCAGCAGGAGGTCATGCTCGGCTACTCCGACTCCAACAAAGATGGCGGCATGATCACCTCCACCTGGGAGATATGGAAGGCGCACCGCGCGCTGCATGAAGTCGCACGTGAATGCGGCGTGACGCTCCGCCTCTTCCACGGCCGCGGCGGGACGGTAGGTAGAGGTGGTGGACCTACCCACCGCGCCATCTTCGCCCAGCCCATGGAGAGCTTCTCGGGCGAGCTGCGCATCACCGAGCAGGGCGAGGTCCTCAACTGGAAGTACTCCGACGTTGTCCTCGCCGAGCGCAATCTCGAACTCATGATCGCCGCCTCGCTCGACGCCCTCGCCCGCCCCGACGCCACACTGCAGCAGCTCCAGCACAAAGCGGGTGCCCCACCCAAGCTCGGCTTGGGTGGGAGTAGCGCCCCAATGGATAAAGATGCCGTCATCCCGAGCGGAGCGCGAAGCGCGGAGTCGAGGGACCCCCGCATTTCGTCTTTGTCATCCCGCACCCTGAGCGAGAGCAGCGAGTCGAAGGGGGAGGGATCTGCTTCTAAGCAATTCGTCCCGCATTTGACCGGCGAGATCCTCCCCGAGTGGGAGGCCGCGCTCGATCAGCTCTCCGCCACCAGCTACGCCTTCTACCGCAAACACATCGCCGAAGACCCCGACACCTTTACCTACTTTGAGCAGGCCACGCCCGTCGCCGAACTCGAGCACGCGCGCATCGGCTCGCGCCCCGCCAAGCGCACCGACGCCAGCGCCCAGCGCAGGCGCAGCATGGAAGACCTCCGCGCCATCCCCTGGGTCTTCGGCTGGATGCAGTCCCGCCACCTCGTGCCCGCCTACTTCGGCGTCGGCCACGCCCTCCAGCACTTCATCCAGACCAACGATCCCACGATTGATGCCGTCATCCCGAGCGGAGCCGCTTCAGTGGCGGAGTCGAGGGACCCCCGTATTTTGCCTTCGTCTTTATCGCAATCCGAACGCGAAGCAAAGAACCTCGCCCTCCTCCAGTCCATGGCGCGCGGCTTCCCGCTCTTCATCGACATCATCCGCAACGTCGAGGTGGGCCTCGCCAAGGCCGACTTCTCCATCGCCCGCCTCTACGCCTCGCTCGTCGCCGACGCCGCCCTGCGCGACCGCGTATTCTCCACCCTCCACGCTGAGTTCGAGCTCACCACACGCATGGTCCTCGCCATCCTCGGCCAGTCCGCGCTGCTGGAAACCAACAAGGTCCTCGAGCGCTCCATCCGACTGCGCAACCCCTACGTCGACCCCATGTCGCTCATCCAGGTCGAGCTCCTCCGCCGCAAGCGCGCGGCACAAGCCTCAGGCGCCTCGCCCTCCGCCGAACTCGATCGCGCCATCACCGCCACCATCAACGGCATCTCCGCCGGCCTCCGCAACACAGGCTGACGGGCCTATTGGCACCCTCCGAACTTCAGCGTCGCTACATTCGTCGTCACAGCCGAAACCGGCATGACAGCAGCAGCAGTCTCCTCGCTGGGTGAGCAGTCCAGCGTACCGCCCGACGACGGCACAAATGCAATGCCGTCCATCTGGTAATTCGCCGCCAGCGAACTCTGCGTCACCGTCGTTCCGCCTGCCGCGTACGCGCCCACAAAGGCCGCGCCCGCCGGCAACTGGATGCTGTAGCTCACGCAGTCCGTTCCAGATGGGCAGCTTCCGCTCGCTGCCGTCTCCAGTGCCAGCGCCGCGCTCGTCTGTGTCGATGTCGGCAGCAGCGGCACCGTCACTGTAAGACCGGTCGCGACCTGCTCCAGCGCGCTCACCTGCACATCCGCCACCGTGCCCGCGCTCGCGCTCGTCGCCGACGTCACCTGTCCGCTCAGCGTCGCCGCCGAAGCCGATACCACCGGCAGCGCATGCATCGGCACACTCCCCAGCGCCGAACCCGGCGACACTCCCGTGACCACCGTCGGTGAATACACCACACCCGCCGCGCCCTTCCCCGCAATCACCACGTCATAGGTCCCCGCCGGCAGCGGGCAGAACGAGAACGCGCCATTCGCGTCCGTCAACGTGCTCATAAAGATGCGATCGATCCCTGCGGAATCCTTCTGCTCCAGCGCCACAATCGCATTACCTGCAATCGCCTTCCCTGTTCCGCTGTCGACCGCCACGCCGTTGATCGAAGTTGAGGTCGTGCTCACCTCACCGGCGTGCAGCACCGGCTTCATGCGATATGTCCCGTTGCCCTCCTGCACGATCGACACGCATGTATTGAAGTCGATATCCAGGTCCTTCGTCTGTCCCGCAGTCACGGTGAAACCGCCGTTCGCGATCTGCCCTGAAGGAATTTTGATGCCCGTCTTCGTTTCGCTCGAAAGCTGCAGAGGAAACGTCCCGCCGGCCGTCAGCGCCACGCAGTTCGCCGAGCCCGTGCAGGCATTCGCTGTCAACGTTGACGTGCTGTCCGTCAGGATCACGCGAAGCTGCTGATAGGTCCCCGCCTGAATCTCCAGCGGATCTCCAATCTGCGCCAGGAAACATCCATTCGTCACAGGCCCCAGCAGATCGATCTGCTTCGGCGCCTTCGCGAGGTTCGGCGTCAGGTCCACCCAGCCCGAATCCGTGGCCAACGCTGTCGAGCTGGTATGCGCCTGCACATCGCTGACCGTTACATACACGTGCGCGAATGGCCCGCTCGGAGCCTGGCAGGTCGCAGGATCGCTCATCTGCACAGCGACCATGCCTGTGCCAACGCCATTGGAGGTCACATTGCCCGAGCAGCCTACCGCCAGCGCTCCCACAACGCTGGCTGCCCCCAGCGCGACCCACAGCCCCACCGGTAGTCCAGCGACAGTTCCCCTGAGAAGCGCTCCCCCTGATCGCCATCGTCGGTCGCCCCAACGTCGGCAAGTCCACCCTCTGCATAAACTTTAGGAACCACCAGCCCCTCTATAATCAAGCACAGGCGCTCCGGCGTCCCGCGTCTCAGGATCAGCCACGCCATGCCCCCACGCCCCACCAAGAAACGCCTCGGCAAGAAGCACCGCCAGGCCTCTTCGCGCCCGAAAAAAGGCGCCGCCCCGCGCCGCAAGCCCACCACCGGGGCCTTCGTCTCCAGCGTCTCCAACGCCTCTCCCAAGGGCCGAAAGAAGCTCGCCTCCGACCAGCGCAAGGCCGAGGCCAAACGCCACATCCCCACCCAATCTCCTGAGCGCGAGCGCAGCAAGCCCATCGCGCCGGATAGATCACCGGGTGTCCCATCCAAACCCCGCTCGGCTGGGAAGTCACACACTGACCCCTACGACCCCGACCTCGAACTCCCCGCCGAAGCCGCCGCCTGGTCGCACGCTGAAGCCCTCGCCGCGCAAATGTCGTTGGATACCACAAATGATTTGTCATTCCGCAGCTTTCGACGCGAGTCGAATGCGGAGGAATCTGCTTCTCAACAAGAAGCGCTCCCCCTGATCGCCATCGTCGGTCGCCCCAACGTCGGCAAGTCCACCCTCTTCAACCGCCTCACCGGCTCGCGCCGCTCCATCGTCGGCGACGAGCCCGGCATCACCCGCGACCGCATCTACGCCGACGTCGAGTGGCTCTCCCAGCACGCCCGCCTCGTCGACACCGGCGGCATCCTCCCCAACGACCCCGAACTCATCCCCGCAGAAATCTTCCGCCAGGCCCGCACCGCCCTCGCTGAAGCTGACGCCATCATCATGGTCGTCGACGGCCGCACCGAGCTCGCCGCCCCCGACCTCGAACTCGCCCGCCTCCTCCTTCGCTCGGGCAAGCCCGTCTTCCTCGCCGTCAACAAGATCGACACCGCCGCCCTCGCGCCCCGCGCGGAAGACTTCCGCCGCCTCGGCTTCAAGAACATCGTCCCCATCTCCGCCGAGCACGCCGTCGGCATCGGCGACCTCCTCGACGACGTCTTCGCCGTCCTCCCCAAGCCATCAAGTGATGCCGTCATCCCGAGCGAGCCGCACCGCGGCGAGTCGAGGGACCCCCGCATTTCAAAAAACACCATCATCCCGAGTGAGCCACGTCGCGCCGAGTCGAAGCCCCGTCGCATCTCAAAGGACGCCGTCATCCCGAGCGAAGCTCACACCGCCCCAACCGCCGAAGAGCTCTCCGCCACCGGGTCGTTCCTCGCGCCTGACACCCAGCTCGAACCTCGAACCGCGATCCTCGAACCTCTCCACCACCCCCGCCACGCCGAGCACACTCCCGAAGAAACCCGCATCGCCATCATCGGCCGCCCCAACGTCGGCAAATCCACCCTGCTCAACGCCCTCACCGGCTCGGACCGCGCCATCGTCAGTCCGATAGCCGGGACCACTCGGGATGCAATTGACGAGCTCGTCATCCGCAACGGCCAGGCCCTCCGCCTCATTGACACCGCCGGCATCCGCCGCAAAGGCAAGACGCGCCTCATGGCCGAGAAGCTCTCCGTCGTCATGGCCCGCCGCCACCTTGAGTCCGCCGACATCGCACTCCTCGTCCTCGACGCCACCGCCGGCGTCACCGCGCTCGACGCCAACATCGGCGGCTACGCGCATGAGTCCGGCCGCTCCGTCATCATCGTCGTCAACAAGTGGGACCTCCTCACCGCACCGGCAGCCGCAGCCGTGACCCGGCTGCCCCATGCATCGACCAAGGCGTTCAGCGGGAAAGACGACGCGGCTGCCCCATTAATGCTGGATCGCCGTAGCGCGCACGAGTGGGAGAGCAAAAAGTCCGCCTCCCCCAAGGCGTCGCAGAAAATCTTCGAGTCCCAACTCCGCGACCGCCTTAAGTTCCTTGACTACGCGCCCGTCGTCTTCCTGTCTGCCGCCAGCGGCCGCGGCCTCGACGCCCTCTACCGCGCCATCTCCCTGGTGGCCCGCGAGCGCCGCAAGCGCATCTCCACCGGCCAGATCAACCGCTTCCTCGCCCGCACCGACTTCCAGCAGGCCCCCGTCCCCCTCAACCGCCGCGTCAAGATCTACTACATCACCCAGGCCGCCGTCGCTCCGCCCACCTTCGTCCTGTTTACCGACAAGGATGTCCCACTCCACTTCTCCTTTGAGCGCTTTCTCGCCAACCAGTTTCGAGCCGCCTTCAACTTCACCGGAACCCCCCTCCGCTTCCTCACCCGCCCGCGCAACAAAAAATCCCACGCCTGATTGGATCAGACGTTCGGCGTCCTCTTCTCGCGCACCAGGTCGGACAGATCATCCATGCGCTCATCGATGAGGTTCAGCTTGCGCGAGAGCGCCTGAATTTCGGTCTCGGCCCGCCGGTTCACATCGAAGTCCAGCTCACTGCGCACGCGGTCCTTGGTGTCCTGCCGGTTCTGGCTCATCATGATCACCGGCGCCTGCAACGCAGCCAGCATGGAGAGGAACAGGTTCAGCAGGATGAAGGGATACGGGTCCCACGCCGTCTTGCCGAGCAAGACGTTGGCGGTCGAGTAGACCACCAGCACGACCAGAAACGTAATGATGAAGGTCCACGAGCCGCCAAAGCCCGCAACTGCGTCCGCAATGCGCTCGCCGAAGGTCTCCTGCTTGTCGATGATCTCGTTGGGATTGCGCATGGCGCGGATGCGCACCAACTGCTGCGAGGCGTGCAGTTGACGGCCCAGCGTGGTCAGCAGGTCCATGCCCGCATGGGGCTTGCGCTCCAGTAGCGCGGTGATGTCGTCGCGAGAGATCTCCAGGCACTCCGCCTCGTCCAGCGCGACGGCGGTGGTCTGGTGCGCCGTCTCCTGGATCATCGAGGCGAAGCCAAAAAACTCGCCCTCCCCAGGCTCGTCCACTACGACCTCCTGCTGGTCCTCATCCACGGTGGTCACGCGGACGCGGCCCGAGAGCAGCACGTAGGCATTCAGCCCAGCATCTCCCGCCTTGTAAATGCGCTGGCGCGCGGCAAAGGTTTTGGTCTCCACCTGCGCGGCCAGCAGGGCGGTCTCGTCGTCGTCGAGAAGCGAAAAGAGGGGGACGCTCTTGAGGATTTCAGGCTTGCAGCTCATGGTTTTCTCCGTGGTAGTTTCATTCCAGATGCCGTCAGGTTCGCGCTCACGCTATCGGGAGACGGCGCGATCGTATTGCCGTGGTGACGAAGATCGGGCACGTCCCACGCAAAGCCGAATTGCCCGCCGATGCGTGGGCTTGCTTCATACTTGCCGCCCAGCAGGCCAAATGCAAGGCTGAGGACACGCCCGCCGTGTAGACATGTCCCCGCGCGGTCTGGATGCCGATGACGCCCGTGCTCGTGTTGCCGGCGAAGAGAAAGCCGAAGTTGCCAGTAAGGCGCGTCCTGTTCGTGAATGGTTCCTGGGCGATACCGTTTAGCCAGTAGTCCTTGAGCCCGGAGCCAAGCTGCCTCTGCACATTGCCGGTTGGAAACTCGATATAGAGACTCGCGCCAAGCGCGGGCGCACGCGAGCCGGACTGCGCCTTCCGAAAGTTCCACTTGATGCCCATGTCGGTATCGCCCAGGCCGTTCGAGGCAGCGCTCCCTGCCGTCCGATA
>DATCBR010000186.1:0-8712 GCA_036511765.1 Acidobacteriaceae bacterium
GCCGGTGGTGGAGTATCTGGACCACAGGATGATCAACGACCTGGAGCCGTTCACCACGATCAATCCCTCGGCTGAAAATCTTGCGCGCTACTTCTTCGACGAGACGAACAAGCAACTGCGCGAGCTGACCGGCGGTCGCGTGCATGTGAAGGACTGCACATTGTTTGAGACGGACACCAGCTTCGCGCGGTATTACGAGTAGCCGCGGCTGGAAACGAAGTGGACGCGGTTCGCGGCCCACCTGACAAGCATGGAGATACTTTGCTCCCAATGCGCCGCGCCAATGACCTGCGAGCCTGCCGGGAGATGCTGGTGCGCCGGGTTCCCGCAACTACTGCCGGTTCCCGAGGATAAAGCGGTTGGCTGCCTTTGCGTGGTCTGTTTGAAGAAGAAGCTGGCTTCGACAGCGCCTCGGGCCAGGCCGCAGCGGATGTTGAGTGGATGATGGGGTCTGTGATTGAGCGCCGCTAGCTTATCTGTTAGCGCCGCTCGCTCATCTGTTTTTGATAGACCAGAGCGTGCACGCTGTGCGCGTAGAAGTTCTCCGCCATGCGCAGGCGGCTGTAGCCCAGCGACTCATAGAACGCGATGGCGCCGCTGTTGCCGGTGAAGACATGCAACGCGATCTCCTGCGCTCCGGCGGCGCGGGCGCGAGATTCGGTTTCAGCCATGAGGGCACGCGCGAGACCGCTGCGGCGAAATGCCTGGGCGACATCGAGGGTGACGATGTAGGCGGTCCGGCCCTCCATGTGCGCGATGACGAACGCGGCGAGCTGCGGGGGCAGGTGGCTGGATTCGGCCAGCAAGACGATCGCGTCCGGCTGCTCAGCGAAGCGGTGCATGGCGCGTCGGGTGAAGCGGAAGGTAGGCTCAAAGCATTCGAGGTCGAGCGCGTACATGGCGGCGTCATCGCCGGAGTGATAGTCCCGCAGCGTGATGCCCTCGATCGGATTGGGAGCAGCGCTCATGCGTCGTGCGGGGATCGCCAGGCGTAAGTGCGGAGAGGAAGTCTCGGACAGCCCAGCGCTTTACAGCACCTTGCGAACGAGGCGGCGGACGAACTCGACGGTAAGGCCGTAGACGACGTGCGTGGTCAGCTCGCCGACGCGCTCGCGCGTGGTCTGATCGCCGATGGGAAGAGAGATGCCGAGCGCGGGGAGCGCCGTCTCGTGCGTCAGCGACTCAAGCGCCATGCCGAAGGCCGCGCCTTCTTTGGCGGTGGCGGCGGGATAAAACTCGGCGAGCGCGCCGTAGGCAGCGCCGGTTGCCGCGCCAAAGGTCCAGTGGATTCCTTCGGCGGCGACGGCCCTTGTGGCGGGCGCGAGTGCGTGGCCTGTGACCTGCTCAGCGAGAGCTTCCCGCGCGTCATGTTCAGCGTGCGGCGGGAACATGCGCTCCGCCAGAGTTTTGGCAACGACGCCGACTAGGCCTCCGATAAGGCCGGCGGCAATGCCTTTGGCGAGCGATCGATCGCGGTTGTGGTTGCGGCTGAAGTCAGATTCGCTCATGGAAGGCCTCGTTCGCGAAAAGTATCTCACCTTCAGATGCGCTTCTTCAGCACTGCGTCAACGCGTATCTAGCGCGGCGTGCTTTCGGTCCAGTCGTAGACCACTACGCCGAGGTCGTTGAGGGTCTTGACGGTGTTCTCGACGTTGCGGCGGACGGCGGGCTCGTCGGACTTGGGCGTGCCGTGGGCCTCTTCCACCGCGACGACCCGACCGTAGGGCCAGGAGGAGTCCGGGATGGCGTTGAGCGCTTCGGGCAGGTCCGAAAGATGGATGGTGACGTCCTGGTGGCGCGCGCTCACCGGCCGCAGCATGCCGCCGACACCGATCTGGCTGGGGTTGGCATCGGCCAGCGTGACGTGCAGGGTAGCCATATTGGCCTGCAGGGTGAGGTATGGATTGTCCCAGTCGGAGATGGAGCGGACGGCCATGTAACGGCTCTTGGAGGGCGGCGGGATCGAATCCATCTGCTGACGCGCGGTGGCCACCTCCTGCGCGTCGGGCAGCGCGATGGCGGAGGCGCGATTGCAGCCGCCGAGCAGCGCTGGCAGCGAGAGAAGGATACAGGCGGCGACGCAAAGTGCGGCGGCGCGGCGCGTAGGTTTACGGGAAGAAGGGAGGGAAGACATTGATCGTTCTCTAGAATAACGGATTCGTGACGGCTGGAGCGTTGTACGGTCAGCTTCGTAATCCTCGCCGCCTACTTCGCTGCCGTCAACTGCTGCTGGTACTCCGCGTACGGCCCTTTGAAGTCCTCAATGCGGAAGCCGTGGGCCTCGCCCTCGAAGTGCCAGATGCGTGTGCCTACCTCGTCGATCAGGTCCAGGTCATGCGTGACGAGCAACACGGTGCCCTCGTACTTCTGCAGCGCCGCGTTCAGCGCGTTGATGCTCTCGAGGTCCAGGTGGTTCGACGGCTCGTCGAAGACCAGCACGTTCGGCTTCTGCAGCATCAGCTTGCAGAACAGCAGCCGCGCCGCCTCGCCGCCGGAGAGAGCGTCGGTGGACTTCATGCCCTCCTCGCCGCGGAAGAGCATCTGGCCGAGAATGCCGCGGATGTCCTCCTTGGTGGCGTCCTCGTCGAAGCCGTGCAGCCAGTCGGCGACCGTCATGCCCGGCGAGATCGACGAGCGGTGCTCCTGGCCGAAGTAGCCGATCTGCGCCTCGTGTCCCCACTTTACGGTCCCGCCATCGAGGCTCATCTCCGTCTTCTCGGCTTTCTCCAGGCCCTCCGCGTTCGCCAGCAGGGCCTTCAGCAGGGTCGTCTTGCCTGCGCCGTTGCGACCCATCAGCACGATCTTCTCGCCGCGCAGAACCGATCCGGTGAAGCCGTCGATGACTTTGAGCCTTCCGCCGTCGGCTGATGCGTAGCCCTTCTTCACGCCCTCAAACTCGACCAGGTGCTTGCCGCTGGGGCGCTTTTGCTCAAAGCGAATATATGGGCGCTGGATGTTCGAACGGGCCAGGTCAGTCACCGCCAGCCGCTCGACCTCCTTCTTGCGCGAGGCCACCTGGCTGGAGCGGGTGCCGCCTGAGAAGCGTGCGATGAAATCTTTAAGCTGCGCGATCTTCTTTTCGCGCTGGTCGTTCTGGCTTTCGATGCGTGAGCGGATGGAGGTCTTCTGCTCCACCATGTCGTCGTAGCCGCCGGTGTAGGTGATGATGGTCTCGTAGTCGATGTCCGCGATGTGCGTGCAGACCGAGTTGAGGAAGTGGCGGTCGTGCGAGATGGTGATCAGCGTGCCGTTGTAGCGCACCAGAAAATCCTGCAGCCAGAGGATGGAGTCGAGGTCGAGATAGTTGGTCGGCTCGTCCAGCAGCAGGGCCTGCGGTTCACCGAACAGCGCCTGCGCCAGCAGCACGCGCACCTTCTGCCCGCCCTGCAGCTCGCCCATCTTGCGCTCGTGGACTTCGTCGGGAATGTCGAGCCCTTGCAGCAGGACGGCGGCGTTGGCCTCCGCCTCGTAGCCGTCCTCTTCGCCGACGACGCCTTCGAGCTCGCCAAGGCGGCTGCCGTCCTCGTCGGTCATCTCCGGCTTGGCGTAGATCACCTCGCGCTCTTCGAGCGCCGCCCACAGCCGCTTGTTGCCCATGATGACCGTGTCGATCACGCGGTAGTCATCGAAGGCGTACTGGTCCTGTTTGAGAACGGACAGCTTCTTGGGGCGGACAACGTCGCCCTTCTGCGGGTCCAGCTCGCCGGCCAGCACCTTCATAAACGTGGACTTGCCGGAGCCGTTCGGCCCGGTCAACCCATAGCGCCGCCCGCTGGTGAACGTGACGGAGACATCCTCAAAGAGCAGCTTTGCGCCGTAGCGCATGGTGACATTGGAAACACTGATCATGGCAATTCTTCTAATTTTACAGGCTTCGGGGGGCCTTTACTATTTTGGGAAATCCGGGTCGAAGTCTGAGAAAATTCTTGCGTATAGCGACGCTATACGGTATACGATGCTCAGGTGATCCAGAGCTTCCGGCACAAGGGCGTTGAGAGATTCTTCCTGACGGGCTCAAAGGCGGGCATCCAGGCCAAGCACGCGGCGAAGCTCGCAACGCAGCTTAACCTGCTCAACACGATCAGCAGCCCGGAGAAGATGGCCGTCCCAGCGTGGCGTCTGCATCCTCTGCATAGTGACCTCACCGGCCATTGGGCTGTCTGGGTGAGCGGCAACTGGAGGCTAACCTTCACTTTTGAAGGTGAAGACGCGGTGCTGGTCGACTACCAGGACTATCACTAAGGAACGATCACGGGCGCCAGGAGAACACTATGGAGATGTTCAATCCACCACATCCGGGAAAGCTAATTGCAGAGTTTATGGGCGAGCGCACGGTGACAGACGTTGCAAAGCATCTGGGGGTAACGCGGGCGGCGCTGTCGCGCGTGATCCATAGCAGGGCCGCGGTATCGGCGGAGATGGCGCTGAAGCTGGAGCAGGCGTTTGGGCTGGACGCCGATGTATGGCTTCGGTTGCAGGCGAAGCGGGACCTGTGGGTGGCCTCGCGCAAGAAGCGAAAAAAGATCAAGCGGCTGGTGCCGGTGCAGCAGAAGAGGGCGGCTTAGGGTTCAGCCGGACCGGTCCTACTTGAGTCTGTCATCCGGATTTTCTGAGAAGAGGATTGCGCCGATGCTTGCCTTTGGTATAGACGTTGCTTTCTTTCCGCTGGTTGGTATGACATATATACCGTTGTCGTCCTCTTCGATCAGGCGAACGCGCAGAGATGCAAGCGGTTGGATTACGGAGTCCTTAGAGAAGGTGACGATGGCGTCAATTGGCTGTCCGCCACCCCATTTGCTTGGGATGTGTGGGTAAATATACGTCGGGAATGCTGCCAATAACACGAGGACTTGTAAGCTCTGATAGGGCCAGTCCCTTCGCTGTGGTCCCGTGAAGTTGGGGCTGACTGTCAGCAGCAGGAGGATCCCGCAGGCAAAGAACCAAAGGGCGATCTTTCGCTGGCTGAATCCTGGTCCCGATCCTAAACATAAGCTGACCCAGACTAGGATGCCCGAGTTTATAACTACCCATGACACCCAGGGCAGGCGCCGTGTCAGCTCCGCGCCGCTCCTAAGTTTTGAGAGTAGGAGCCATGCGCTCGTGTTCACAGCGATAACGGAGATATACGCTGTCGTGTTCCACTTGGACGGGTTTGCGGTGGTGACGAATAGTATTTGAGCGGGAATTGCGAGTGATGCGGAGGCCGTCAGTAGTTCGCTAGCGCCAATGGTTAGTTTCGTAAAGTAATCCCAAGATTCGACTGATCTCCTCAGTTCTTCCAGGTTGAATATTTGGTAGGTCACCCATGCAGGCGAAAAAGTCAGCAGAATCAGGAGAATCCCTGCGGCGAGTATCTGCGGCTTTAAGGGATTGACGAGTCCCATTCCCAGCGTGGAATAGTAAATGGAAATCGTTATGTAGCCAGCCCCATATGCACACAGTAGGATCACTGCGGCTGCTTTCGACAGAGCGTCGAGTGTGCCCGAGTAGCTATTCTTCCGGAAATCTTCGGGTTCGGCCAATGTCGATTGCTCCGTTCCGTCGACCATGACGTACTCCATTGCCTCAGGTAGTCTAACGGGTCATTTTCTCCTCCGGCTTAAGATTCGCCGCTCATGCGCCCAGTTCGGCGCGGATGGCGGAGGCGATGGCGGTGGCGTGGCGGTGCATGTCGGGTTCGGATTCGGCTTCGATCATGACGCGGGCGAGGGATTCGGTGCCGGAGTAGCGGATGACGACGCGGCCGGATTGGGCGAGGGCGAGGTCGCGCTCGGCGGCGGCGACGTAGAGGAACTCTCAACCCGCGCCGCGCGTCTCGTCCTGTGGGTTGCCGGTGATGGGTTGGCCGGGCTTTCTGATCCGCGCCAGCTTCTTGATGTCGATGTGCAGCAGGTCCCCCGGAGCGTCGCGCTCGTAACGAATGATGGGGACCCTCGGCTCCAGCATCCCACCTTGTTTAACTTCAGCCGAACCAGGATGCGGCTGACCGTGGCACGGCTCTATAATGGAAATAGAAAGTGAAACAACACAGCCCGGCCATCGCGCCGGGCTTTTCCATTATGCTCGTCATTCTGGACGCGTCTTGGCGCGCCCAGATCTCCGTATTTGCACCTTGGCCTATCATAACTCCAACGCGAAGGCATCTGCTCTTCCCAAGCTGACTTTTCACGCCCTCTAACTGATTTATTGCGAAGATTTTATTTATTGCGAAGATTTTAGCCGTAACCCGAATCCACGGAGGAACTTACCCACCTTCCAAATCGCTAAACGCTTCCAGACAAAATGTTTGCCCCACAAAATCTGTATCTGGGGGTGGGGGAGGGGGATACCTCCTCATGGTTCGTTGCTGACAATCTCTTGCTGCTCCCTTCTCGCGACCACACAGACGAACCCAGGCAGCGCGCAGGGCTTGCCCGGCAGGCTCCTCGACTGCCGTGCGCTTCCGTTTGCACTTCCTCTCGGAACGACGGTGACAACATCTGGAAGGTGCTATCAGCGCGTGAGCGTGGAGAGGACTTCGCCGGCCTCGGCGTCTTCCACGCAGGGCGTGGTTTCAAACTCCAGCAGGTCGTTCCAAAAGCTGAGCCAGGAGTAGAGCGCCTTGGCGTCGGTAGTCTCGGCGATCATGAGGCCGCCGCCGCTCATGCCGTGCCAGCGGCCGAGCATGGTGACGCCTGCGGGAGGCGGTGCGCCTGTCTTGATAAAGCGCGCTTCGGCATCGACGACGGAGCCTTTTGGGATCTTCCAACTGACGATGAACTTCATGGGTCGTTCTCCTTGGTGGTGTTGTTTTGGGGGATTCGGGGCCGAATCAGGAGTGGAACATTGCGGAGGGGCGGTGTCAAGGAACGAGGTTCAAGAGGCACGGTTCGAGGTTCGAGGCCGGTGCGAGGGGCGAGGGCTGACAGCACCCGAAGCTGGATATGCCACAATCCCACCCAAGCGGAGATTGGATAGGCACTCGCGGTTGTGCATCCAAGGGATTCGGGCGCGATACTGGAGCCGAGGGGTGAGCGATGGAGTATGTGAATCTGGGGCGGACGGGGTTGAAGGTGTCGCGGATATGCCTGGGCTGCATGAGTTATGGCGTGCCGCCGGCGGGTGAGCCGCTGCGACCGGGGTCCAACACGTGGAGCCTGAATGAGCAGGAGAGCGAGCCGTTCTTCCGGCAGGCGCTGGACCTGGGAATCAACTTCTTCGACACGGCGAATGTGTACGCGACCGGCGACAGTGAGCGAGTGCTGGGGCGATTTCTGAAGGCGAATGCAAAGCGCGAGGATGTGGTGGTCGCGACCAAGGTAAATGGCGTGATGCGCGATGGGCCAAACGGCGGCGGGCTCTCGCGCAAGGAGATCATGTTCGAACTCGACGAGAGCCTGAAGCGGTTGGGGACGGATTACGTGGACCTCTACTGGATCCATCGCTGGGACAAGACGACACCGATTGAAGAGACGCTGGAGGCGCTGAACGACTGCGTGCGCGCGGGCAAGGTGCGGTATCTGGGCGCGTCGTCGATGTGGGCGTGGCAGTTCGCAAAGGCGCTGTACACGTCGAAGGAGCAGGGATGGTCGCGGTTTGTGGCGATGCAGCCGCACTACAACCTGCTGTATCGCGAGGAAGAGCGCGACATGCTGCCGCTGTGTGTGGACCAGGGCGTGGGCGTGTTGCCGTGGAGTCCGCTGGCGCGGGGGAGGCTGGCGCGGCCATGGGGTGAGGCCGGGACGAAGCGGGCCGAGGCCGATCCCTTCGGCAAGACGCTGTACTCGCGGATGGAAGAGGCGGACAAGGCGGTCGTGGACCGGCTGGGCGAGGTGGCGAAGGCGCGCGGAGTCTCGCAGGCGCAGGTGGCGCTGGCGTGGATGATGCAGAAACCGGCGATCGTAGGGCCGATTGTGGGTGCAACGAAGGCGAACCATTTGCAGGATGCCGCGGCGGCGGTGGCGCTGAAGTTGACGCCTGAAGAGATGAAGGCGCTGGAGGAGCAGTATGTGGCGCATCCGGTGCTGGGGCTGAGCTAGCCATTCTGCCGGCAGGGTAGATTAACGAGCAGGAGGCGATGCGATGCGGTGGCGCGGCGTGATCTGCGGCGGGATGGTTTGCGTCGTCGCGGCGGCTTTTGGGTTTACCGGGCTGCGCGCGGCGTGAGCGCAGGATTTTCAGTTGAAGATCATCGCGCTGAACGATCTGCATGGCAGCCTGGAGTCGCCGGGGAAGTTCCGGGCGAATGCGCAGTCGCCGCTGGCGCCGGTGGGCGGCGTGGATTATCTCGCGGGATATGTCGCGCAACTGAAGAGCGAGAACCCGCTGAATATCGTGGTATCGGCGGGCGACCTGACGGGCGCGAGCCCGCTGGTCTCCGCGCTCTTCCACGATGAGGGCACGATCGAGACGATGAACCGCATGGGGCTGGAGCTGAACGCGGTGGGCAACCATGAGTTCGACAACGGCATGCCGGAGCTGAGACGCAAGCAGCGCGGCGGCTGCTCCACCGCCGACCGCAATACATGCGAGGGCGCGCGGGTGGGTACGCCTGTACCGTTTGAGGGCGCGAAGTTCCAGTATCTTGCCGCGAATGTGTATGACACCGCGACGGGCAAGACGATCTTTCCCGGCTATGCCATTAGGACCTACAAAGGCGTAAAGATCGCATTCATCGGCGTGACGCTGAAGGAGACGCCGACCATTGTGATTGCAAAGAACGTGGCTGGCCTG
>DATCBR010000187.1:0-9782 GCA_036511765.1 Acidobacteriaceae bacterium
GCTCCAGGTCCGCCATCAGTTCGCGGACGAAGGGAAGAATCATGCAGCTTCTATTTTACGGCCTATTCGGAATGATCGCGGCTATACAGAAGTCCAGCGCCCTGACTCTGCGGCTGCGGCTTCAAACTCTTGCATCCACCGAGTGCCAATGGAGATCCTTGTTGGTGATGGTCTTCATGAGAAGGCTGTCGATCGGGATATGGCTGCGCGGCGAAGTGAGCATCTGTATCACTAGATACAAAGCCGCGGCACGCCACGACCGCCGCTGCACGATCAGGTCCGTCACGTCTTCCCCCACGAACGAGTGCGCCATCGAGTGGACTGTCCCGCCGAAAATGATGAGTGCCTTCGCTCCGTGCGCCACTTCGTGCTCCAAATAGTACGAGCGCATCGCCGAGCTGATAGAGAGCTTCTCATAGCCCGCCGTATTCATCTGCCAATACAGGACAGACACATCAGCCTGCCGCCATCCACCAATCAGGCTCAGCCACTGGCCCTGGATGCTTCGTAGACCCACCAGAAATCCATCCGGCGATTGGCAGGCGCTCTGCCATTGGCAGTCGAAATTTTCTCAACCGGATCGGATTGAGCGACCCTGCATTCAGCGCCTTCAGCTCCCGCTCCTGCAGTAGCCCGCGAGCGTCGGCAACAAACTCGCACGATAATGCCCGCTCCACTCGCCGGCGATAGTATCCGAGGTTAAAACGCGTCGCCCTACCCAGCTTCGCCAGGGTGGCCTTGATGGTCGATTCAAGGGGAAGCGCTATAGCCCGCCTCCGTGTCTGCTGGGCCCACCGTGCCTGATGGCGCAAGTTCGGCTCGAGCTTGCTCGTAGACTGCGCCGGATTGCCATAGGAAACCAGCACAATCTGCGCGCCATGTTCCAGCAGTGCGTCCGCTGCCATCGCGGCGATTGCATCGCGCTCTTCCGCTGGCGCGATCACTGTTCGAAAGCCAGACATATCATCGGTTGAAAATGCTCCCGTGGGCAGCCCAAGGATCCGGTACTCAAACAACAGGACGGCTGCATGCACATCCTCAAGGTGCAACGGCAAATCCGTCACTCCGGGCTTTACCATGAGCACAAGACAGGGCTTCTTGGTGCCAAAGTCCGGCCTAGCGAGAAAGTAGCCGAGCCAGTTCATCGCTCCGGCCTGGCCACTGCGCTCCGCCAGGCCCTCCAGTAGTGAGGACTGCTCCATCACTGCCGCATGGCCGCTCAGCACTACCGCATCCAATGATTTGCACTCCGGAAAGCTGCTCTGGAGGGTGTGCCTGCCTAAGACGGTCATTGCTAGACATAGTTTCACAATTTGTTGACATATTTCAAAGCCGTACCCACACAGACGCATTACAGTGGATATCTCAGCCTTCAAAATGGGCCTAATTGGAAGAGTCGCCGACCGCCTCGTCCTCGCTCGTCCTGCTGAAAATCGCCTGCCCGTACTCCAGCAGGGTGACCATCACGATCCCGCCGCAGATATTCCCTGCCACCGCCGGTCCAAACCACTGCGGATAAGCCTCCCAGGGCAACTGATGCGTCAGGACGGCGGTCAGGATCTCCCCCGACGTCGCAATGCAGTGCGCAAAGTTCCCCAGTCCCACCACGAAGGTAAGCGCCCAGATGATCATCACCGAGCCCGTAATCGAGTGCGAGCCAGAGACCAGCCACGCCGCCGTCGCGATGATCCATCCCGCCACCACGCCGCTCCAGAAAATGGCACTCCCTGGTTGATGCACCGCCGTCAAACCCAGCCCCGCGATCGCCTGCACCACATCCGCCGGCATCGAGCGCGTTAGTCCTGCGAGCGCGGCGAACGTCAGCGCTCCAAGCATGTTGGAAGGCAACACCGTAGCCCACAGGCGCAGCGTGTTCCATATCTGCTTCGGCTCGGTCAGCACCAGCGCCACAGGGTACAGCGTGTTCTCTGTAAATAGCTGAGACCGCCCCAGGATCACAACGATGAATCCCAGCGGATAGAACATCCGCGAGATCACAAACGCGCCCGGACCGTTGCCCAGTTTTGCAAGAATAATCCCCACACCCAGCGCTGACAGTCCCATGAAGATGCCACCGGTAAATCCCGAGAGTGTCAGCGAAATGCTGGACCTCTTCAACTCTTCCTTCGCGTTCTTCTGCACCTGCCGGTAGATCTCATGGGCGCTCGGCCGCGAGAGATTCTTCTGCTGCGACGCAGTGCCATCGGCCTCACCGGAAGGCACCGCCGCCTCAGGCGCCGTCCAGCCGCTTTCAGCCTTCTCATCCAGAACCGCACTCTTATTTTCGTCTGCCATCGACATCCTCACGGGGGCTTCGACCATGAGATGCAACCTTTCTCGCAGCCACTGGCCGCCGCGTTGATAAAATCGAATCCAAGATGCCCGCAGCCTTCGCACTTTCGCCGGAAATTCTCGCCAAATATCAGCCCGTGATCGGCCTCGAGGTCCACGTGCAACTGCTCACGCGTTCTAAAGCCTTCTGCGGCTGCAAGAACGAGTACGGTGGCGAGCCCAATACCCACGTCTGCCCTGTCTGCCTCGGCCTGCCCGGCGCGCTGCCTGTGTTGAATAAGCAGGCCGTCGAATTCGCCGTACTCGCTGCAAAAGCAATCGGTTGCGAGATCCGGGAGACCAGCATCTTTTCCCGCAAGAATTATTTCTACCCGGACTCGCCCAAGGGCTATCAGATCTCGCAGTTCGACAAGCCCATTGCCGAGCACGGTGTCCTCATCATTCCTGACGCTCAGGGCGCAGACAAACGCATCGGCATCACCCGTCTGCACATGGAAGAGGACGCCGGCAAGAGCCTCCACGACGGCTTCGCCGACTCCGCCACGCGCACCTACATCGACCTCAACCGCTGTGGCACGCCGCTCGTCGAGATCGTGTCGGAACCCGACCTTCGCACGCCCGATGAAGCCTTCGAATACCTAACGAAGCTGAAGGAAATTCTGCTCTACACCGGCGTCTCCGACTGCAACATGGAGGAAGGCTCGCTGCGTTGCGATGCGAACGTCAGCGTAATGCTCAAATCGGATTTTGCCGAACGCGGAGCAGCTGCCTACGGCACCAAGGCAGAGGTCAAAAACGTCAACAGCTTTCGCTACATCCGTGCGGCGCTGGAGTACGAGATCGAGCGCCAGATCGGAGTGATTGAAGACGGTGGCCGCGTCGTGCAGGAGTCGCGCCTCTGGAACAATGCCGAGGGCCGCACCTTCTCCATGCGCAGCAAAGAGCAGGCGCACGACTACCGCTACTTCCCCGAGCCGGATCTTCCGCCGCTCGTCGTTGGCGCGGAGTGGCAGAAGCAGATTCTCGCGGCGATGCCCGAGCTCCCCGAAGCCCGCCGCGCGCGCCTCATTGCCGACTACGGCCTCTCCGCCCAGGACGCCGCCACGCTGACCGCAGAGCAGGCCTTCGCCGACCGCTTCGAACTCGCCGCCAAGGCCGCGAAATCCCCCAAGCGCGTCGCCGCGATCCTGCTTTCGGAGATCACGATGCGCCTCCGCGCCGCCGGCATCGAGTTCGCGCAGTCGCCCGTCACGCTCGACGGCATCGTCGCCGCCGCTGACCTCGCCGAAGCCAACGCCATCAGCTCAAAGCAGCTCAAACAGCTCCTCGACACCTGCTTCGCTGAGGGCCGCGATTTCACCTTCGTCTACGACCGCGACAAGCCGCAACAGATCTCCGACACCTCCGCCATCGAAGCCATGATCGACGAGGTAATCGCCGCAAACCCCGCACAGGTAGCGCAGTTCAAGGGCGGCAAGCGCACCGTCGCGGCCTTCTTCGTAGGCCAGGTCATGCGCGTCAGCAAAGGCCAGGCCAACCCCGCGTTGCTGAACGAACTAGTAGTGAAGAAGCTCGACGCATAGTGAACGTTACTAGCGTCTAATCCCCTCATGCGCCTCTCCCGCAAACTCGCGCTCCTCGGCATGTTCTTCGCTCTCTCCGGCTGCCATCGCAATTACGTCGTCCCTGAGACGCCGATGCCGCCCAACACCATCCTGCTCTCGCAGATGATGCGGCAACTCTCCGCGCAGCCCGGCTTCACTGACAAATTGCTCGACGAAATCGGCGGCAAGGACGGCAAGCGCGGCCCCGCGCTCCTGACTCCCGCGCTCTTCACCGAGCTCCGTAAGCGCATCCTCGGCAGCGACTGGCAGGGCCTCGACCGCTTCCCCGGCTGGACCATGCGCGAGATCAACCCCACCGTCCGCGTCGTCGGCCACCTCGCCGGCAAGGACCAGAAACTCGAGTCCGCCAGCGCCGTCCATCCGGGTGCGCCGCTATCCCAAGCGCGCGCCGACGCCCAGACAAACCAGTATCTTGACCTCGGACCGTACGTCCTCGACAAACCCGAGACCGTCTCGCTCGACCAGCCCTCAACCCTCCCACCCTTCACCAATGTAGGCATCGTCAGCAGCCTCGGCGACGGCGTGACCCGCGGCGACGGCCCCAACAACCTAGCCCCCGAGCACGCCGAATCCCAACGCCTCGCCGACATCCTCAACCGCCTCGCCGCCAACAAGCTCACCGACGCAAAGCCCTTCTCAGCATCGATACGCATAGCGCCAGGGAATACGGTTCGCGCCGCGGGAATGATTCCGGGAACAACTACGAGCGTCAGCTCAGTTCAGACGTACACCACGCCGAACGAAGTAATCGCCGAGTTGATAGATGCCGGTCACACTGTCACTGTCGACGACGCCCGCTACTTCGCCAACTTCGCACACCTCCACTACAGCGCCCGCGGCTCCTCACAACCCGCCGAAGACGTCATGGCCCCCTTCTGGATCGACTCGCAGCTCATCATCCCGCACAGCGGAGGCCGCCACCTCCTCGTCCCCGCCTCGCACGCCGAGTACGAGTGGCACATCCGCGGCCCTCTCATCAACGCCGACATCAGCTACTACTTCGGCATCGACGGCAAAGCCGAGTGGCGCACCATGGACACCCTCGACCAGCCCTGGGTCCTCAAGCGCAACGCCCACGAATACACCGGCGCACAAGCCATCGAGGTCACACGCCTCGCCAGCCTGATGACCGTCACCTACCTGCATCTGCACGCCGCGCACCCCACGCTCCACTTCGGCGGCTACTATGCGCTCGGCGTCTGCCAGGACGGCGTGTCCGCCATCGAGCACGCGCTCACCGGCCACGTCACCCTCTTTCCCAATACCGCCGACATCGCCTTCTTCAACGACCCCCGCGACGCCGAGATCAACGCCCTCATGGCCGCCATCCCCAAGGATCGCGACGGTAGTTCACCCGAACCCGCACGCATCTTCGGGTCGTTGCCCACGAACAACTTCAACACGATCACGATTCCCGGCCTCGCCGCCGATCTCAACGCAACCTACGCTGCGTGGCAGAACGGCAATCTCAGCCACAACCACAGCCAACGCTTCTACCTCGCGCTTGGCATCGGGCTGCTGCTCGGATTCTTGCTCATTCGTCGAAAACGCAGGAAGAGTTGATGCAACGAAGTCCGCACAGTTGTCCTCCAAGTTCAAGGGAGGCAGCCCATGGCAACCAGCAAAGCAGCGAAGAAGACAGCGAAGAAGGCAGCGGCAAAGAAAACACCCTCGAAGAAGGCAGCACGGAAGTACAGTCCATCCTCCGGCAAGCAGGTTGAGACGGAGTTGCACGAGATGCATCAGGGTAAGTTGAAGAGCGGTGGCAGCGGCAAAACTGTGACCAACCCGAAACAGGCGATCGCCATCGGTCTATCCGAGGCCCGCAGGAAGGGCGCGAAGGTCCCGCCCAATCCGAACAACTAACTGAGAAAAAATGGGGCGGCTCGTGATTTTCTACGGCCGCCCTCTCCCAGTACACTTGGCTACTGAACTTGGTCCTCGCGCGGTGCATTCTTCGGCACTCGCGGCTCGCTCAACTGCGCTTCCTCGCGACGCGCGACGGAGCGACGTTTACTGGCTGGCAGATAGGTGCGATACACGCTGATGTGGAAGCACGCCTGCTGAAACTCCTCTTCCACGTCCAGCTTGCCTCCGCGCATCAGCGGTATAAGGTAGAGGCGCATCCACGCAATCTCCTGCACGCTCATGCCATGCTTGCCAAAATCCAGCGCCTCCCCCGTAAGGTGCGGCGAGGCTACATCGCCGCGGACGCCCGCAGCGTTGCCATTCACCCGCTGCAGCCGGACTTGATACGACACCGTCCGCACGGCGGAGTTTATCTGCAGCGGCTCGTGGAAGCGTGCATAATACGCGCGAGCAATATCCGAAGCGAATCGAACCGCCCATGGCCGCGCGCAGCGATGATTGTCAGCGAGATTCGAATTCAGATGCAGGCTCGCATTCTCCGGAAAGTCGATGAGCTGGCGCGTGGCGCGCATGTGACGAAGATCGGCGTCGTCCTCGACGCGTTGCAGTCCTTCTTCATCGGCCATGGTGTTCTGGTGAACGAGAATCTCGCGCGTTCCCCTTAGCGGCGGAGGCACTACCAGCCGGCCATTGCGATACAGACCGGGCAACACCATCGGCTGCTCTACCTCGGTCATCAACTCCTGCCGCGATGGAGCACGCAGCCCGGCTTCGTCGGAGTCAGCTTCTGCGTCCGCAGAACGTACCGTTCTCTCCGGTGCCTGAATGGGCTCGCCCACCAGGTCCGAAGGTGCCGTGTGGTGGGCCGATCCATGCTCGCTCTCCGAGGGCGCTGCCTCAACCCGTGCCAGCACAGCCGTCGGCCTTGCTGGCTGCAGCTTCAGCGAAGTATCGCCTCCCCGCGCCGGCACTGAACTAACATCCTCATCCGGATGCGACTGACCACTTGCAAAGACGCTCGTTGCCGTCGCAGCAGGAGTGCTGGCTGCACGCGCAAAGTCATTTACCGTTAGCGGCCTGCTGACAACGCGTTCGTTGTCTCTGGATGAAACCGGGAGTACCGAATGCGTCGTCTCTTCCGTTGTGGAGCTTGCGGCAACCTCGGACCTGCCCAGCCTCGCGCTGTGACCCCTGTATCGGCGGCTGGCGCTAACCCGGTGGAGCGCGGGCGGCTCGTGTTCGTCGACGTGTGCGGGGTGCCGAGGATGGCGCAGCCTTGCGCGCGCATCGGACCTCCCGGCAGGCACATTGGCCTTACGCGGCGCTGATCCGGTCCTCGTTTGATTCTTCTTCACCGCTGCACCTTTCGACAACGCTTTCCTTGCCATACCCTTTCGCGCGTGGTGCGCGGACGACACGGCACGAGCCTTGGCATGACTCGTACTGACGCTACTTGCCTTGTGCACGCCCACCACACGATGCAACTGCATCGGATGTGCCACCGCGGCTGGCGAACAACCTAACCACAGCACCACAATGCCCAGCGCCATTACGGCCGCCGCGCCGCGAGAGAGTCTTCTCCCGCGCGCGTCGTGCCGACTTCCGGCAAGCCCCCACTGCGTCATCGTCATCACTAATTCATAAAGGGGCCGTGAAAGCCGCCGAGCCTCATTAGGCTATCCCTAGCAACAATACGGCGGTAGTAGCGATTCGGATTCGTGGCGGACTCAGCAACAAGGCCACCACGCGTTGATCACATAAAAACCCTCTTGGGCAATTTGTACCTTTCGCGCTACATTAGGCTTAACACGGAGATCTACTGATGTCTCGGAACCAACCTGCCGCGGTCATGTCCCCAAACATCCGCTCTCAATCCAGTCTGAAGATTGCTGCACTTTCGTTCGCAGCCGTCTCGCTGGCAGCAACCGCGATCCTCTGGCAGCCGGCCAGCGTCGCTGCACAAACCGATCCGGCACCGAATACGCCCGCGTTCTATACCCAGCGCGTGCTGCCGATCTTCAAGGACAACTGCTATCACTGCCACGGCGGAATGTTCCATCGCGGCGGCCTCAGCATGTCCAGCCGCGCGGGCATGTTGAAGGGCGGCCATGATGGCGCTGTCATCGTACCCGGCAACGCCGAACAGTCCCTGCTGATCAAGCTGATTCGCCACGAAGGGCCGGTCGACGACCCCATGCCCATGCCGCCCAAAAGCAAGATCTCCGACGCTGACATTGCTGTCGTCACGCAGTGGGTCCAGGCCGGTGCGGTCATGCCTGACGCGCCGCCGGAGGAGTAGCGCTAGTAGCTGCGGGGATACATCCGGGACATGCGATCGTGCCATCCCAGCCGATCGCTATCCAGCGCCGTCCACACCAGGCCCAGACCCAGCGGGCAGGCGGCAAGCGCCGTAGAGAACAGCCGCCGCCGCATCGCTTTGCGCGTCGGGCTCTTCTCCTGGAACGTGCAGAACGCGATGCGCGCCGCACGCATCCCAGGGGTCGCTTCGTTCAGCGTAAAGAAAAGCATCTGGTAGAGCACCGCAAAGACCACGACCGTACCTGCGACCGCCGCACCCAACAACGGCAGAGGCTCCCCCTGAAGGCCCGGTCCGGCAATCTTCAGTGCCACGGCAGCAAAGCCAGCAACCCCAGCTCCGAGGCACAGCACGTCTACCATTGCGGAGAAGAGCCGTTTCGGCAACGTTGCAGCATAGAACTGGATATCCAGCTGAAGCTGCGCCTCCAACTGCGGAGACATGCTTCCGGCGACACGCGACGATGTTCCGGCCCCCAGCAGCAGTCCTTGCCACTCGGGCGCTTCATCCGCGACCGCGACCTCCGGCGCGAGCGAAATCTGCTCCGCCTCCACCTCAAAGATGCGCAGTTGCGGCGCCGCCGTGCCCTCATCGCGCAGAGGCCCCTCTGCCAACCGCGGCCTTGCCTTGCGTGAGGCAACCAGCTGGCGGGGAAACTCGATAATGTTGGCTTGAATGGGCATCGTCTCCATCACCAGGTCGTGAAACTCGGGAGCACGGCGGAATTCGATCTCCTCATCCAGTTCGGCCATCTCTTCGGACGCGATCTGAACCTTCTTCACGGGCGCATAAAACGCAGCCGCAGCCGATGCCCGCTCGATCTCCTCCAGCAGCCGCACCTGCAGTATTGCGGGAGGCGGCGCAGACCAGATTTCAGCCGCTTCCTCGCGCACACTCATCTTGGCACGCTGCACTGGCTGAGCAGCACGCTGCTCCACCACCTCCAGCAACGGCATTTCCCCGAACAGGTCCACCTTGTTCCCCGTTGCCTGAGGCTGGGGCTGACTCCACTGTTCCATCTCGTTCAGCAGCTTGCGTTGGGCCTCGACGACCGCCTTTGCACTGACCGCCGCGACCTGTGCCTCGGCCTGCGCCTGGTTCATCACGCGTTGCGCCTCGGCGGCGAGCGACTCACGATAGCTGAGGATCTGCTCATACCGCGCAGCCACCTTCTCGCGAACCCGCGACGTGTCCGGATGCACCTCCGAGCGCGCAGCATCGCACTGTGCCTGTAGCCGAATTGCCGCCTGCGCGATAGCCTGCTCCCGTCTCGCCTGTGCCTCGCGGCCCTCCACGACCGCCCGTCGGCTGCGATGCGCTGCAAGTCGCTCCGCGGCAAGCTGCTTCAACGCAGTGCCGCCCTCCGTGCCCGTGGGCAGGTAGCTTTCGGAAGGTTCGTCGAATTGCGCCGCACTACTCATCGTCTCTATCCTTGCTTCTGTAACCCAAATTCCCAATTCTCAACCGGTGACACCTGGGAATCGTCTAATCTCTCATCAGTGGACGGTCTCATCCAATCTCTCGGAACCAAGATGCGCAGCCATCATGCCAGGCACCCCTTCCGGCCGTCCGGAAGATCGCTGCGTCTTATTCCTCTGTTCATAAGTACCATTCTCCTGGCCGCAGGTCATCAACATCTGCACGCGCAGGGCGTAACGACAGAGGAACCCCCCGCCGCA
>DATCBR010000188.1:0-9902 GCA_036511765.1 Acidobacteriaceae bacterium
GCGTTGTTTGCAACTTGGTCGGAAAGGGAAGGGAATTCGTTCGCAGGTGATTTCATGTGCAATCACCAGTATATCGCCGCAACGGTTCGAGGACCGCGGTTCAAGGTTCGTGGAGTGGGTCGCTTTGAACTTGTTTTGCAGGGGCACGGCCTGGCTGTGCCGTAACCATTTCAAAGGATTGTCATCCCGAACGTGTGAGGGATCTGCTTTTGTACTTCTCCTCCGCCCCTCGCACCTGCCTCGAACCCCGAACCTCGAACCTAATGATGATGATGCGCATGCGCACCCGCGGCCTCCACCTCAGGCGGGGCCGAGCAGCCATGCGTCGTCTCGCACCCGCGTATCTCAAACTGGATCGTCGTATGCGTAATGTGGAAGCGGTCGTGCAACGCGCAGTTGATCGCATCCAGAATCGACGAGCACTCCGACAGCGGCATCTCCGCAATCAGCACATGGCTCGCCAGCGCATGCGACGCCGATCCCAGCGACCAGACATGCAGGTCATGCACGTCCAGCACGCCGGGCACCGCGCTAATCGTCGCACTCACCTGGCCCAGTTGCATCCCTCGAGGCGTGCCCTCCAGCAGAATGTTCAGCGTCTCGCGCACGATGCCCACCGAACTCCACACGATCATCGCTGCAATCAGCAGCGACAGCGCCGGGTCCAGCCACACGATGCCAAATACTAGAATCCCCGCGCCGCCCGCGATCACCGCCGCTGTCGACACTGTGTCGCCCAGCATGTGCAGGAACACCGAGCGGATGTTTACATCCCCCGCCGAACTCCACAGCAGCCCGGCAATCGCGCCATTCATCAGCACGCCTGCAGCCGCCACATACATCATCAGGCGCGGCTGCACGGCCACCGGAGCATACAGCCGATGCACCGCCGAGATTCCAATCCAGCCAGCCAGCACAATCAGCGTCAGCGCATTCACAAACGCCGCCAGCACGCCCGCCCGTTGGTATCCGAAGGTCTTCTCCGCGGTCGCCGGCCGCCGCTGGAAGTACACCGCTACAAACGACAGCGCGATGGCCAGCATGTCCGACGCGTTGTGACCGGCCTCAGACACCAGCGCCAGCGAGTGCGCCCGCAGGCCGAAGTACAGCGTCGCTATCACATAGCACAGCGTCGCCGCCAGCGAGACCATCAGCACCCGCTGCATGCGGCCCGAAGATGTGGCCACCATGTGCATCCTTCAAGTATACGAAAGCGGCTCAGTTACTCCGCCGCATTTCAACCCGCCTCGCGTGTCACCATGCGAGCCTCAAACCAGCCTTCGATCCGTGTCAATCCGTGAAATCGGTGCAAATCCGTGTTAGGCCTTTGTCTTTGCTTGGATCTCAAAATACCCTTTAAAAAACTCTGTCAAGACCCAGAATGGGCTAACTCATTCAGCCACAAGACAATCCACTTGGCAATTTAGTTTCTCCAATCTGCTATACTTAAATCAGGTAGAAAAAGCCCCGGCAATCGAGCCGGGGCTTTTCTTTTGCCTTGATATGAAAAAACCGTAAGTCACGCAGAATCTTATGCTTACCGCCTAAGTCAAATCAATGCCGTTACTTACAGCCAACTCGCTGCAACTTGCTCCATACGCAGCACTTAGGGAGTATACCC
Source organism: Acidobacteriaceae bacterium (assembly GCA_036511765.1). Classification (GTDB taxonomy): domain Bacteria; phylum Acidobacteriota; class Terriglobia; order Terriglobales; family Acidobacteriaceae; genus Edaphobacter. The sequence goes on from DATCBR010000188.1 coordinate 1,622, forward strand.
CCTGGGGGGATGCTTACTCCAGAGTCGCGTCCAGGGTGATCTCGGCCGCAGGAGCCAGCAGCCGCGAGACAGGGCAGCCGGCCTTCGCACCGGCGGCGATCTCGTCGAACTTCGCCTTGTCGATCCCTGGAATCTTCGCCTTGGTCGTCAGGTGGATCTTCGTGATCGTCGGCTTCTCGTGCATGTCCAGCGTCAGCCGCGCGCTGGTCTCAATCGAGTCCGGCGTAAAACCGGCCTTGCCCAGCTCCGCGCTGAACGCCATGGAGAAGCAGCCGGCGTGCGCCGCCGCGATCAGTTCCTCCGGGTTCGTCCCTACGCCCTCGGCAAAGCGCGCTGCAAAGCTGTACTGTGTGTCCTTCAGCGTGCCGCTCTGTGTGGAGATGGTGCCTTTGCCTTCCTTCAACGTGCCGTTCCAGACTGCGCTTGCGGTGCGTTCCATAGTCGCTTCTCCTCATGAATCCACGGCGAGGCGAGGCTCGCAGTGGGATAGTTGCTGAAAATGATGGTTGAAACTGATGAGCGAAAGAAATCTCGAACGGAAATCGTCCTTAACCACGGTAACGCATTGGGTGCCTGCGTGCTTTCTGCTTGCGAAAGTTCGATGGAAACGACGGCCGCCGCGCTACTCTGGCGGTCATGCAGCAGGAAGCCACAATTCCCGCACATCTGCCGGCCGGCACCGCAGCACTGGAAGTTTGCCCGCTCAGCGCCGGCGGCCAGACTGTGGCCGAGCACCACTGCGTCTTCTGCCCCACATGCTCCTCGCGCCTCGCCGAGCACCGCTGCAAGCTGGTCTGCCGCAACTGCGGTTACTTCCTCAGTTGCGCGGACTTCTACTAAAGGCCGCGCCAAATCGCGGCCCCAGCGCAACCGCACGGTTGAAGCGCATCTAATCTGCCGAGGTCGCACACGATGACCACTCAGCGCATTTTGCCACAGGCAGCTGTCGCATTCGCAGCCTCGCTGCTGCTTCTGCCTCTGGTCGCCTGCCACTCCAAGACCGCCGCGACGCCCGAGAACTTCACCGTTGCCCTCAACGCATACTTTACGGACCATCCCGACTGCCTGTTTCCAAATCCGCCCAGCTTCCCCTATGAGACCACCGACCCCGAGAAGACCCGGCAGATGAACGCCCTGGTCGCCTCGCAACTCCTCACCGTCCACCAGGCGGTTCTGCTCCATGAGAGCCGCTACACCGTCACGGCCGCCGGAGCGCGCGTTGCGCCGCGCTTTTGCTTCGGGCACCGCATTGCGACAGCCATCGACAGCTCAACCCCACCTACCAATAACAACGGCATGCTGCAGACACAGGTCGCGTACCACTACACCCTGCAGGACGTTCCCGTCTGGGCCAAGACCGACCAGATGCGCGCCGCGTTCCCCGCAATGGCCCAAGCGATCGGTGGCGCCGCCTCGGACAAAGCGACCCTGGGTAAAACCATGGTCGATTGGCAGGTCGTGGAGTAGAAGTCCGGCGCGTTGTTTTACGCCGCCGTTGCCTCTGCCTTCAGCTTCTCCGCCGAGTCATGCGCGACGAGTGCGTCGATCGTGGGCTGCAGCTCGCCTTCCATGATCGTCCCCAGCTGATGGCTGGTCAGCCCGATGCGATGGTCCGTCATGCGGTTCTGCGGGAAGTTGTATGTGCGAATCTTCTCGCTGCGGTCGCCGGAACCGATCTGCTGCTTGCGGTCCTTCGCCTGAATCTGGTGGACGCGCTCCGCCTCGACCTCATACAGTCTCGCGCGCAGCACGCGCATCCCCTTCTCGCGGTTCTTGATCTGCGATTTTTCGTCTTGGCAACTCACGACCGTGTTGGTCGGCAGATGGGTGATGCGCACGGCGGAGTAGGTCGTATTCACGCTCTGTCCGCCAGGCCCAGACGAGCAGAACGTGTCGATGCGCAGGTCCTTCGGCTCGATCTTGATGTCAACCTCTTCCGCCTCAGGCAGCACCGCCACCGTGATTGCCGAAGTGTGCACGCGTCCCTGCGTCTCGGTCGCCGGCACGCGCTGCACGCGGTGCACGCCGCTCTCATACTTCATCTGCGAGTAGACCTTGTCGCCCTCGATGATTGCTGTGACATCCTTCAGTCCGTTGCCGATGCCCGATGGTGTCTCCGACAGCACCTCGACCTTCCAGCGTTTGCTCTCTGCAAACCGCACGTACATGCGGAAGATCTCCGCGACAAACAGCGCGGCCTCGTCGCCGCCTGTGCCCGCGCGCAATTCCAGCACCACGTTCTTCTCGTCGTTGGGGTCCTTGGGCAGCAGCAGCAGTTTGAGCTGTTCTTCAACAGGCGCGACGCGCGGCTCCAACTCGTCCAGCTCCATCTGCGCCATCTCGCGCATGCCCGCGTCGGAATCATTCAGCATTGCCTTAGCCTCAGCGATGCCCTCAGTGATCCTGCGGTATTCGCGGTACTTCTCCACCGTGGCCTCAAGGTCGCGGTGCTGCTTCGCCGTCGCCTGGAACTTCTTCTGGTCGCTCAGCAGCGTGGGGTCGCCAAGCTGACGGCCCAGCTCCTCATAGCGCTCTTCCAATTGGCCAAGGCGGTCAAACATAGTGCTTCTCCTGATCTCGGGAACTTCGCATTATCTCGTGGGGTTCGGCCGGCTTGAAGATAAGCGGCGCACATACGGCGGACGGAAACACGCTTGGGCGCAGCTAGGCAAAGTCGTGGCGCGGCGGTACTGCGAGGCCGGGAAGGAACGATACTGCGCGCACGCTGGACATACGATTAAGATGATACCGCGCTCAGAAAAGTATGCGCCATCAAATGCCGGGACTAAACACCTAGTTGGGATTTGGGTTGGCAGAGCGGGGAACGTCGTCCTGGGTGAGTGGGCCATGTGGGGGAGCCTGGTTGGAGTGATTCGCTGCGAAATCCTGCGGTGACTCCGTGTTGAGCCCGCCTGCCCCTCGATAATAGGCGAACGACTTGATCGCGATCTTGAACTCGCAGTTATGAAACTCGTCGGGCTTCTGGCCGATCTCGCCGAAGAGCACATCGATCGTCTGCGACGGCTTCTTCCATTTCGCCGGATAGGCCTCATTGCCCGGAGACGCCATGAGGTGGTCCTCGCAGTCATAGAGATAATCCGCCGCGTGCGGCAGGCCATTTTCGTCAAAGAGGTTCGCGCGCCCATACGCATGGAAGCCGCCGCGATCGCGGGTCCAGTGGCTGTCGTAGAGGTGGATGCGGAGGTTGTAGTCGGCCAGATTCTTCTTCGATCCCATGAGTACCGGAACGCAGAGGAACACAGCAAGGACTGCGAACAGGGAAAAGCGGCGGTCTTTCATGCCAAGAATTTTAGTCCGTCACATGAGATGCGAAGAAGAGAAATCTGTCTGACATGTGCCTCCCGAGTGAAGCCACATCTGATTGGTTGGAGTCTCCTTTCCTACATGCCTTCCCCAACCTCTCGTTGCACTGCCGGGAACACCGGTGCTAGCATGGAATTGACGGTCAAATCACCAAATTTCCGGATATCAGCACACCAACAGGAGACGGGTAGAAGGCGTCGCTGTGTGATCGCTGTCCGGTATCCCTACGCAAGCAGACAGGAGCACGCACACACATGGCAGTGAAAGTTGGCATCAACGGCTTCGGCCGCATTGGACGCAACGTCTTCCGCACAGCGATCGGCAACCCGGACATCGAGTTTGTCGCGGTCAACGACCTCACCACCCCCGCAACGCTGGCGCACCTTTTGAAGTACGACTCGATCCTCGGGAACCTGAAGAACGAGGTCACCTATGGCGCGGATTTCGTCGCTGTAGACGGCAAGAAGATCACGGTCTTCGCGGAGCGCGACCCCGCCAAGCTGGACTGGGCCTCGGTCGGCGCGCAGGTCGTCGTTGAATCGACTGGCTTCTTCACCGACGCGGAGAAGGCCAAGGCTCACCTCGGCGCGACCGTGAAGAAGGTCATCATCTCCGCGCCGGCGAGCAATGAAGACATCACCATCGTGTTGGGCGTGAACGATTCGAAGTACGATCCCGCCAAGCACAACATCATCTCCAACGCATCCTGCACCACAAACTGCCTCGCTCCGGTGGTGAAGGTGCTGAACGATACGTTCGGCATCACCAGCGGCATCATGACCACCATCCACAGCTACACCAATGACCAGGTGGTGCTGGACGCGCCGCACAAGGACCTCCGCCGCGCGCGCGCCGCTGCGCTGTCCATGATCCCCAGCTCAACCGGCGCCGCGAAGGCGCTGAAGCTGGTGATTCCGGAGATGTCGGGCAAGCTGGACGGCTTTGCGATCCGCGTCCCGACGCCGAATGTTTCGGTGGTGGACCTGACGTTCACGTCGGAGAAGCCGATCACGGTGGACTCGATCAACGCGGCTGTAAAGGCCGCAGCCGAGGGTCCGCTGAAGGGCATCCTGGGCTACACGGAAGAGGAGCTGGTGAGCTCGGACTTCAAGGGCAACCCGCTGTCCTCGATCTTCGACTCGAAGCTGACCAAGGCGATCGGCAACACCGGCAAGGTGATTAGCTGGTACGACAACGAGTGGGGCTACTCCAACCGCGTCAAGGACCTGATCCTCTTCCTGGTGAAGAAGGGGCTGTAAGGCTTAAGCGGTTAGCTGCAAATGCAGAGGGCGGGGCTTCGGTCCCGCCCTTTGTTCGTTTTCAACCTCAGTTGAGCGGTGTAATCTTACCGGCATGGATCGACGCTTAAAGGTCTTGAATTGGCTACTTCTGCTCTCCGTGGCATTCGTTGGGTGTCACAAAGCTCAAACTACATTGCAGCAGGGAAAGCCTCCCCTCGGGTTCGGAGATTATTGGTTGGCGATGACTGCGGCCGAGAAAACCACGTATGTCATGGGCTTCATCGACGGCTGGAACGAGGGTGCCTCAGAGAGATGCTTAGCAGAAGCGAATCGGCCGGGGCCGCCTTGGCCGCATGAAGATACTATGACGCCGGAAGGCGCCTGCATGGCAGATGGCAAGCATTTCACACGTGGCGTCATAATGACTGACGATGTCAGTGCCTATACCAGTGTGATTGATGCGTTTTATTCACATTCCGAGTGCCGCATGATGCCTTACCCCGTCCTGTTGGAGCACCTCGACGACGCCGAATATAAGCCAGGCGAAGAGTTCTATCAATTTGTGCGGTCCGGTCCGCCGTGGGGAGCATTCAGTATCGAAGGTGTTGACAAGTGTTACGGTGCTGCGCAAAGTTCTTCGTCCCAGTCTCGATAAGCCGATAGAATTTATTTAGGCCGCCATGGACAAGACCATTCGCAAATTCGCCAGCTTTCAAGAAGTGAAGGACGACGAGTATCGCTATTGGCAGAGCGTTCCTCCGGCGGAGCGCATCGAAGCGGCCTTCCAGTTAAGTGTCGATATGTATCGCATGAAAGGGATCGTGGCTGATGGATCGGGACTTAAAAGATCTCTTGTCCGCGTTGAATGGCCACAGCGTTAGATATGTCGTTGGTAGCTATGATCTTGCCGTTCACGCGCAGCCCCGAGCGACAGGCGATCTCGACGTGCTGATCGATCGTTCGCCAGACAATGCGCAGCGTGTTTTTGCGGCGCTCACGGAATTTGGTGCACCACTAGCCGGCTGCACACCCAAAGACTTCGAAGACTCAGATTCGATCTTCCAGATTGGCATCTCTCCGATTCGCATCGACATTCTCAAGCGGATCGAGGCTCTCGATTTCGAAACGGTGTGGACAGCTTCAGTTCCCTGGACCATCGATGGGGAGGTACAAGCTCGCTACATCTCCGAGGACCACTTCGTCCAAAATAAGCTCGCAGTTGGGCGGCTCCAGGACCTTGCAGATGTGGAAGCAGTCCGGCAAGCTCAAGCGGTCAAGCGAAGGCCTCAATAAGTTGGCATCCACAATCCTGAATCCTCGCGCTAACTCGGGAATCGAAAGCCTAAGCAGCGAGTCTACCTGCCCGGAATGAGGACCCCGCGATGGGTCGGCGTTTTCAGGAACTGGCTTTTACTCCGCTTGTCCAACAGGAACAGAAGAAGCACGGCAGCCGTGACCAGTATCAGCGGGTCTACGATGCCGGAAAGCCGGGCGATGCGCTGGGCGCGCAGGAGCAGGCCTTCATCGCCGCGCGCGACAGCTTCTACATGGCGTCGGTCTCGGAGACTGGCTGGCCGTACATCCAGCATCGCGGCGGACCGGCTGGGTTTCTGCGTGTACTGGACCCGAAGCTGCTGGCTTTTGCCGATCTTCGCGGCAATAAGCAGTACATCAGCCTCGGCAATCTGGAGCACGACGCGCGCGTCGCGCTCTTCCTGATGGACTATCCGCACCAGACGCGCCTGAAGATACTGGGCCGCGTGGAGATCCATGAGGGCGATGCTCGCGCGGCCGAACTGCTGCCTCAACTGGAGACCGGGGAGAAGGGCGCGGTCGCGGAGCGCGTGATTCTGATTCACGTGGAGGCGTTTGACTGGAACTGCCCGCAGCACATCACGCCGCGCTACACGCTGGAAGAGTTGCAGGAGTCGCTGGAGCCGGTGCGCAAGCGGCTGGAATCGCTCGAAGCGGAGAACACCGAACTGCGGCGCAAGCTGCGTTAGGTAGCTTTGCGCTGGAAGGCAGTCTTCCGGGCGATGGAGTTCTTTGCGCTGAAGCTGCCGCCGGAGTCACCGTGGGCTGCTGTCTTGCCGGACTTGGCGCTGGCGAGCTTGTCACGCAGGGCCTGGAGCTTCTGCTCCTTCGGGCTGAGGCCGGTGCGTCGGACGGGGGCGGGCTTGGGGACCAGATCGGCCGGCTTTTCTGTTGGATTATCGGTCATGATGAGATTGTCTCCGGTTTGCGGCCCTGGTGCAAAGCGGTGTGGAGAAACGTCCAGTCGGCGGGGTGTTAGGATTCCGTCGGACGCAAGAGCGGGTGTGCCGATGGAGGAGAGACATGTCGCGAGCGGGTGGCTGGATGGTGGCCGTTGTATTGATCGTCGCCGGACTGGCGGGCGCACAGGCGGTGCAGCCGGCGCAGAATGCAGCCGCGAGCATCCCGGGGATTGGGGTGAAGCGACCGGTGTTCGGCGGGGCTTGCAGGCTGTGTCCGTGGGGCGCGATGGCGCAGGTGGTGAAGAGCGCGATGCAGTTCTACGGGTATGACGTGCAGATCTGCCACAACTGCAACGCGGTGGACTCGGCGCGGATTGTGGCGTTGGCGAGGGTGCCGCCGCCGTACAAGAAGGACCCCGCGGTTTCAGTAGCGATGGCGCCTCCGAATGACCCGGGGCTGGGACCGGTGGACTTTGGGGCGACGGCGGAACAGTTCATGTGCCAGGCCTACGACGGCAGCGGGCCGTATGCGCGGGACAAGCCGATGAAGAACCTGCGCATGATCGCGAATATCCAGTCGCCGTGGTGGCTGGTGGTGGCGGCGCGGTCGGAGACGGGGATCACGGACCTGGCGCAGGTGGCAGACCAGATCAAAGAGAGGCGCAGGCCGGTGCGCATCTACGCCGCGCGGACGGATGCGATGGTGACGGCGATTCTGGCGTACTACGGGCTGACGGTGGATGCGATTACGGCGGCGGGCGGGTATGTGGGCAACTCGTTCGCGGACCGCGAGAACTTCGACGTGATCATTCAGGGCGGGGCGCTGTCGTCCGCACCGGAGTGGAATGTGCTGTACCAGGTGAGCCAGCGGTTCGACTTGAACTACCTGGACATTCCGGAGCCGGTGCTGGCGAAGCTGGCCGCGGAGCCGCTGCATTATCGCGGGACGATTCCGGTGGGGCTGCTGCGCGGGGTGGAGCGGCCGATCCCGACGATTGTGCGCAATGGGACGGTGGTGTACACGCGGGCCGATGTGCCGGAGAGCTTTGCGTACGCGGTGGCGAAGGCGATGGACGAGCACCAGGACGAGCTGCAGTGGACGAACCAGAACTTCTCCTACAACGTGCATACGGTGTGGAAGCCGCCGTGCGATGTGCCGCTCGCTGCGGGGGCGGCGCGTTATTACCGCAAGGTTGGGTATATGAAGTAGCGGGGGCGGACATCGGGAGAGCGCGGGCGGCGGTTTGGAGAGCGAAGAGGAGCTGGCCGGCGCGGCGGGGGTCGATACGGTTGGCCGCGATGCGCGTGATGAGCTGGCCAAGGGTGTGGTTGAGCTCGGCGCGGGTTGCGGGGAGTGTCAGGTCGAAGGCCTGACGCTCGATGCGGCGGGCCTTGTTGGCGGCGATGCGGGTGGCGCGGTCATTCCGGGCGAAGCGGGTGGAGTTCGAGACAGGACTGCGAGTTGGGTGATGGTAATAGCAGAAGCTCTCGCCACGAAGG
>DATCBR010000189.1:0-3943 GCA_036511765.1 Acidobacteriaceae bacterium
TGAAGCGCGCAATGCCACCAACCTCCGCATGCACCTTGGGCCTGTCAAACGCCGCCTTCAATATAAAATCCGGCGAGACGTTGTTCGCGTAGGTTCCGTTGAACGAGTTGTACAGCCCGCCATTCTGACCCGTCCCGGCAAAGTAGAAGTTTGCAGGTACCGCGCCCGACGTCGCAGACGTTGCCGTGAAGTTGGTGATCTGCGCATTCTCAGCCGACAGCGCCAGCGTCATCGCTCCAGTCTTCGCATCGCCAAACCGCTGCTGCAACCGGATACCCGGCTGCCGCGTCCAGTTGAAGCCGACCATGTACTGCGCATCGATCGTATTCGGCAGCTTCTCCGTACCAGCGTCCGTTCCCTTGCCATCCTCGGTCACCAGCGACCACATCTGGCCGCCCGTCACCGCGAACCCGCTCGCCGTCTCAGCCTTGCCCCAGAACTGCCGCTGGCGCAGCGTATAGCTGTTGCTCTGGTTGCCATTAGAGGTCGTCCCCGAGCTCAGGAAGTCGCCCTCGAAGTAGCCCGACAGCTTGTACGTCCCCGCGTCGCCCTCAAACAGCGCGCCCAAACGGCTCTGGCGTCCAGAGAAGTTCAGCTCACTCACATGCCCCTGGTTGGAGCCGGGGAAAGGAATGCTGTTGAACGGTGTATTGAGCCCAGAGTTCACCGACCGCTGACGCCACACACCTTCAAACGCGAAGAAGGCTACCGGCGTGATCGTCACACCCTTGTAGTGCAGCTTGGCTGGCTCATTGATCTCAGTCTCAACCTTTTTCTGTCCCGTCACCACCGTGTCGGCGAGACCCGCAGTCGTGGTCTTCAGGTCGGTCACACTGCTTGAAACCGCGTCCACCTTCGCGGAGGTCTCAGTCGCGGCGGCCTGCGCCTGCGCAGCCGAAGCTGCAGCAGCAGTCGCCTGTGTCTGGGCGTCGGCGGCTGTCTGTTGCGCCGCCGTCACATCGCTGCTCTTCGCCGCGATCTGCGACTTCAACGCATCGATCTGTTCCTGCTGCGCCTTCAACGCCTCTCGCATCTCGCGCAGCTGAATCTCCTCAGCCGACTCCTTGCGATGCTTCTTGCCATGTTTGACGGTATTCGTGGAAGCGGCACTGTCCGCGCTCTGGGCTTGTACCGGGAGCTGCGTGCCCACAAACGTGATGGCAATCAGCGCCGCACTCAAAAAGCTATATCGTCTCATCGGTCCTCAGGACGGAAGGCTAAGGCACGCTTGTCCGCGTGGTCGTTCCAACAACTGTCTTGCCCCTGTGTCCGTCCTGTAATCCTCGCAACCCCATGTGAACGAGCAGGGAATGGACGATGAACACAGCGTTAAAAGCTAAAATCTAGCCTGATTTCCCACACAAGTTTACACGCTCCCGCTACGCCACCATCCCGGATCTACGCCGCCGGTTCGGCCACAATCTGGATCGCGCAGGGCAGCGTAAAGCAGAACCGGCTGCCCCGCCCCAGCTCGCTCTCCACCCACATTCGCCCCCGGTGCGCCTCCACGATATGCTTCGCGATCGACAGCCCCAGCCCGGTCCCGCCCGACTCCCGCGACCTCGTCTTATCCACCCGGTAAAACCTCTCGAACAACCGGCTCAGGTGCTCCGACGCGATCCCCGATCCAAAGTCCTCCACGCAGAACCGAACCTCCCGCGGCATCCCCGGCAAGATCTCCGCGCTCAGTACCACCAGCGCCCCCTCCGACTCCTGCCCCGGTTCCTTCCCCGGCCTGCGGCCATAGTTCAGCGCATTCTCAATCAGATTACTCAGCACCTGCACAATCGCATCCAGATCCGCGATCACCTCGGCATCCGGAAAATCCCCAATCTCCAGCACCCCATGCCTCTCACGCGCCAGCGCCGCTACCGCATCCTCCGTCTCGCGGATCACGATGCTCACCTCCACCGGCTGCGGCCGCAGCTTCTGCTCACCCGAGTCCACCTTCGCCATGGCCAGCAGGTCGTCCGTCAACCGCGCCATGCGCTTCGAACTCTTGTAGATCGCCTCCAGAAACTCCCGCACCTGCGGTGTAAAGAACAACCCCGCTCTCTCTTCCTCCAGCAGCGTCTCCGCATATCCAGAGATCGACGTCAGCGGTGTCCGCAGCTCGTGGCTCACGTTCGCCACAAACTCCCTCTGCGTCCGCTCCACCTGCTCCACGTGGGTAATGTCCTGCAGCACCACCACCGCTCCACCCTCCGGCATCGGCGAAGCGCTTACCGCATACGTCTGTCCCAGCGGCAGCGACACCGGCCGCTTCTCCGCAAACTGCCCAAGCTCCAGCGCCTCCTGCACGCACTCCAGGACCTCCGGCGCGCGGATCGTCTGCACCAGCGAGTACCCCGCGCGCACCGTTCCCGACGACACTGCAATCAACCGCCGCATCGCCTCATTGGCCCACACAATCCGCCCCTCAGCATCCACGCTCGTCACCGCGTCCTGCATCGAGTCCAGCAGCGCCTCCAGCTTCCTCCGGCTCTCCGAGCTCGCCGCCAACTGCCGCGCCACCTCCGCCGACGACACGTGCAGTGCGTCGATCAGCCCATCCATCTCCTCGAACGCGGGCGCAGCCCGAGGCCTGTCGCGCAGGCCGATCGATGCCGCCGTTGTCTCCATTCCCTCAATCGCATTTGTCACACAACGTTTCTCCGACCACGCCACCCACAGCGCAGTCGCCAACCCCACTCCCGCCACCATCCACCACTCAGGCAGCAGCAGCGTCGCTCCGCCCACCACCGCGATTCCCACTGCCGTGCGCCACAGCAGCGCCAGATATAAACTTCTCCGCAACGCCGATCCCATGCCTGCAGCCTACTCGGTTGCTACTCCCACCGCACTACCCATCGCTTCTTTCACCTTCGGAAGATCGAACCGGTAGCCCGCCCCGCGAATCGTCTTCAGGAACCGTGGCGTCTCCGGATCGACCTCGATCTTCTCCCGAATCCGCCGCACATACACATCCACACTCCGAGGCGTCACGAACCTCGCATCGCCCCACACCGCATCCAGCAGATGATCGCGGCTGAACACCCTCCCCGGGTGCCGCGCCAGGTATTCCAACAGTCGGAACTCCGTCGCCGTCGTCGTCACCAGTTCATGGTTCACCCGCAACTGCATCGAATTCCCATCGATCTCCAAAGCGTCGATCGTCAGCACCGCCGACGCTCCCTGCGACTCCACCGGCCGCTCAAACCGCCGCAGCACCGCCTTCACCCGCGCCAGCAGCTCGCGCATGGCAAACGGCTTCGTAATATAGTCGTCCGCGCCCAGCTCCAGCCCATGCACGCGGTCGTTCTCCGCCGCTCGCGCCGTCAGAAAGATAATCGGCACGCTCGCCAGCGTCGGGTTCTGCCGCAGCCTCCGGCACAGATCCAGCCCATCGCCGCCCGGCACCATGATGTCCAGCAAAAACATCGCCGGCCGCTGCCGTTCAGCATCCTGCACAATCGCGCCGATTGCAGGATAGGCGCGCACCGTATACCCAGCGCCCTCCAGTTGATACTGCACCAGCCGCCTGATGTCGGCGTCGTCCTCCAGGACGAATATCACCTGACTCACATGCTCTCCAGCCCGCGTCAACGCACCCGCGCCCGCGTTTAGCTTAGCGCCTCTTGCCAACCCGCTTGAATAAAAGACGGTGAATCGTACGGAAACAGGACAACCCAACCCTTCCCAGCACGTCCTCAAAATTACTACTTGACATCACACACTATGCGTCATACAGTAGTTGACATACAGTATGGACGCCAACTCCAACTCGCCCGAACCCCAGATCGAGATCCAGATCGAATCCCAGATTTTCGACTCCCTCCGCCTCGAGCTCCGCCGCGGCTGCCTCATCCTCGCCGTCCTCGCCCAGCTCCGTGCTGAGCACTACGGCTACACCCTCCGCAAAGCTCTCGCCGACCAGGGCCTCGCCATCGAAGAAAGCACCCTC
>DATCBR010000190.1:0-5854 GCA_036511765.1 Acidobacteriaceae bacterium
CCCGGTCAGATGCAACGACTGATGAAGCGGGAGGTCTGCCGAGGAACTCCCAGCTTCGATGCGGAAGTCACCTTGCGGCCGGACCCAGGCGTTCTTTTCCGTGGAGTAAATCGAAAGATAGAGCGGATCGACCGGGATACTCACCGTCTGTGTCGCGCCGGCGGCGAGGGAGACGCGCTTCCAGCCGGCCAGTTTGCGGAAGGGTTCGCCGGCGGAGGCGGGGAGGGTGATGTAGACCTGCGCGATCTCATCACCCGCGCGAGAGCCGGTGTTGCGGAGGTCGAAGGTGACAGACTTCGCTGCCGGATCGACCTGCAGGTTGGAGTATGCGAAATGGGTGTAACCCAGCCCGAAGCCGAAGGGGAAGAGCGGCTGGCGATTCTTCTCCTGGAACCAGCGATAGCCCACGGCCATGCCTTCCACGTTGTAGTCCACGGCGAAGTTCCGCGGCTGATTGCGTGCGGTGCGGGCGTCGGCGCCATTGTTTGTGGTGCGGGGTGTGAGGCCTGTCACCTGCGGATGGGGCAGATCGTCATCGGATGCCGCGAAGGTTACAGGCAATTTGCCCGAGGGATTCACGCGGCCGAAGAGCACATTCGCAAGCGCCTGACCCCCACCGATACCGGGAAACCAGGCTTCAAGAACGCCCTTCACGTCCTTTGCCCATGGCATGGAGACGGGATTGCCCGTCTCGAGAATGACAATGGTGTTCGGATTCGCGGCTGCGACCGCGGAGATCAGCGCGTCCTGCTTGTCGGGCAGGCTCAGCGTCGCGGAGTCCCGATCTTCGGACTCCCATTGCGTGGCGAAGACAATCGCGATCTGCGTCGAGCGGGCAGCTTTCGCTGCTGCGGCGAGGTCGGTTCCCGGATCGAAGGTGATCTTCGCCGCTGGAGCCAGCAACTGCATCTCGCGCATCGGTGAGGAAGAGAGGTAGACATGCTCACCCCAGTTCGCGGAGCCGGGATGCGGGTTGACGGCGTTGCCACCCGGCGGATCCACCTGCGAGGAGCCGCCGCCGGAGAGCACGCCAACGTCGGCATGCCCGCCAATGAGCGCGATGCTGCGGGTCGCTGCGGAAAGCGGCAGAATCGCAGCGCCGGTTTTCAGTGCCGCATTCTTCAGCAGCACGACGCTCTCTTCTTCAATGTGCTGCGCATCATCGCGGCCGCGGAAGGGGTCGACCACGATGGGGATGGGCGGATGATCGACTATGCCGGCGGCAAACATGCTGCGCACGATGCGGCGCGCCATGTCGTCCAGTCGAGCTTGCGGCACCTGGCCCGAGAGCACTGCCTGCTTCAGCGGTCCGGAGAAGAAGTTGTCATCGCCCGGCTGGTCCATGTCCAGCCCGGCCAGCGCGGCTTTTACGGTGGAGTGCGTCCCACCCCAGTCTGAGAGGACGAAGCCATCGAACTGCCAGTCGCGCTTGAGCACCTGGTTCAGAAGGAAGTCGTTCTCGCAGGAGAAGTCGCCGTTGACGCGGTTGTAGGAGCACATCACGCCGGCGGGATGTGCGATGCCGATGGCGATCTGGAAGGCGAGCAGGTCTGTCTCCCGGGCAGTCCGCTCATCGATCAGGGCGTTCAGGGTGTTGCGACCCGTCTCCTGGTCGTTGATGGCGTAATGCTTGATGTCGCCCATGATTTGATTCGATTGCACGCCACGCGCAAGCTGGCCGATCATCGTGCCGGCCAGAATCGGGTCCTCGCTTGAGTATTCGAAGTTGCGGCCGTTGCGCGGTTCGCGGACGAGGTCGACGCCGCCGCCGATGGACATGTTGTAGCCTTCCGCACGCAACTCACGGCCAATCACCGAGCCATACAGAAATGCAGCGTCGGGGTCCCAGGACGCCGACATTCCCAGAGCCGAGGGCAGAGCCGTTGCATAGCGGCCATGCAGGGCGGCCATGCGCACTCCTACGGCGGAGTCGGCGAGGTTAATGTCAGGGATGTGGAGGCGCGGGATGCCCGGCACAAAGCCGGCGCCGCCGATGTCCTCCGGCGGTACATACGCGTCTTTGCGCAGCACGCCCCAGCCGATGCCGTGCACCAGTTGGATCTTCTCGTCCAGCGTCATCTCATGGACTACAAGGTCAGCGCGCGTGCCGGGATCAAGCGACGAGTCCATCCATGGCATTTGAACCTGCGAGGGAGGCGCCTGCCGCGGACTGTTTGCCGCCCGTGGTTGTGCGTACGCAGTGAGAGTGATCGGGAAGGCGCAGAAGAGCAGGGCGATGTGGCGAGTCGAGAGCAAGTGTCAGGTCCTTAGCAAGAGATCACAAGGGCCTGGCATCCAGCGAAAGCGCACGGACCGGCCCCACAAATGGTCGCCTCTCCGTCCGATTTTGTCCAGAAAGGAGATAGATGCGTCAGGCGAATGAATGCAAAACGCGTGCCGCACCACGGGATTGGCTCGCCCCGCTTCGCTACGGTGCCTGGAAATGCAATGTATTGAGAATTTTGGAGGCGCGGGTCGGGATCGAACCGACGCATAAAGGTTTTGCAGACCTTTTCAAGCCGTTGCCACCGGTCGATACGAGGTGACAAGAGCCAATAGAAATGGGCATTAGCGGAGCCTGCGAGTAATCGGTATCAGGCAAAATCGCTCCCTAGCTCCTACGTTTTCCCCTACAGCAAGCACCCAATCTCCGATGCGCCGTGCGCGTGCAATGCGAACCCTTGAGGCGCGCGCCATCACGCGCAGGGGCCACTACAGCGCGTCGGCTGAGCGGAGGGCGGGGAACCCATCCCCGGAACGCGCCCTGCGCCCGCCAGGCCCACAACCGCCCCTACGCTTGACGGCGGACGATCTTTGGGCGACGCGCCGCAGCCCTGGCCTTCTCCGCGGCGAGCTCTTGGCGTTGGCGGGCGCCGTTCTTTCGCTCCAGATCGGCCATCGCGGCGGACTGGTGGCTCTGGGTGGGGTGGGCATAGCGCATCACCATCTGGATTCGCGAGTGCCCCAGCATGGCAGCCAGCGTCACAAGATCAATCCCAGACATCGCGGCCCGCGTTGCCCATGTGTGCCGGAGATCGTACAGGCGGAACGGCGCGACCTTGCTGTCACTCACGGCCCGGTCGTGGGCGTTGTTTACTTTAGGGATGGGCCGGTCCGAGTCTGTTTCGCAAGGGAAGAGGTAAGGCGAATCCGTCTTGGCCTTGAGGCGATCGCCCAGGACGCGGCGAGCTGCGGCCGTAAGCGTGATCTGTCGGCGGGCCGCCGGGGTCTTGCCCTGCACCACCTGGAGCCAACCGCCTTTGATATCTACGTCGTCGCGCCGGAGCGTGTAGACCTCCTCAGGGCGCATCCCCGTCTCAAGGATCACAGTTGCTATGTCAGCTAAAACAGGAGTGGCCTGGGCCAGATATTTGCCCTGCTCGATGAAAGACAGAACGCGATCCTGCTGATTCTGTTCCGCCAGAAACTTGACTCGGCTCACCGGATTCCGAACGATGAAGTCCGCTTTGATCGCGTGGTTCAGCATTGCTCGCAGGCAAGCGAGCTCCCGATTGACCGTCGCCGGCCTCAGCTTGCGGTGGGTTCGGGGACTCGTCTCCGATGCGCGGCGCACCTTGAACCGCTCGACATCATCGGAGGTGATTTTGTCTAACTGCACATCCCCGAAGAACCGTTTGAGAGCAACGCTGCTGATGGTGTAGCGCTGCGCGGTCCGGGGATGGGCGCGATGCTCCGACTTCGACCAATCTAAGAAGTCCCGCATCCCAACCGAAAAGACGGGAGCCCGCTTGCGCTCCGTAATACCGACATCGCCCTTAGCCAGGGCAGTCCGGTATGCAGAGGCGATGTCTGCGGCGGCGTTCTGGTTCTTGACGCGAGTGCTCTTTTGGATTCGCTGGCCCCGATATACCAGCTCGAACCAGTAGAATTTGCCCCGCTTGAAGACCCGCATCGAGCTATCATAGGCCTTTCTCTATTTTCTAAAATGATAGCTATAGGCGGCCCTGGCCCGCGCAGCTTTGCGCTTCTTGTATTCGGACGTTTGTTCGTGCTTCCTTTTGCGGCAAGCAACTGAGCACGACTTCTGATCGGACCTCTTGGCGAAGTACCACCTTTCGCACGTGCATCGGTGCAGCTTGCTTATGCCACCCTGAGCGAGACCGAGTAGGCTCTCCATCACGACAGCTTCGTGGGCGTCGACCCGTTGGCGTCCTGGTCTCCGAATGAATTGGGGAAAGCCGAGAATTCCCATCTCGGCCCGGAACACCATCGGATAACGAGCGAAGAGTTCATCGAACTCCGCAATCACCCCACGGTCCCAGCTTCCTGAGCGTCCGCGGGGCATCCCTCCGATTTTCAGAATCAGGTCGAGCGCCTGCATGATTCGCTGCCGGCTGCTATCTGGGAGTGCCTCGCACGAGCCGCTTTCCGTGTAGTCCCCAGGAATCTCTCCATTGAGCGCGGCGACAACCACGTCAGAGTCCCACCTTGCTATCGTGCGCTTGCTCGCTTCTAACGTACGCTTCATGTCGATTATGCGTCTGCGAGAAAGATACCACGGCCCAAGTTGTTTCGGAGACATTAGGACTTGCAGGGACTTGTATTCGAGGGGGACGCTATGGACAAACTTTATTCGATAAAAGACGCGGCAAATAGGCTCGGCGGCGTGAGCAAGTGGACCATTCAATCCTGGCTTAGTTCGGGCAGACTGAAGCGCACCAAGGTTGGCCGTCGCACGATGATTGCGGAGTTAGATTTGCAACTGTTCGTAGAATCCTGCGGGCCTGGGTCTACCGCGCCCCGCATCCCGCGTGCGCCGGTGGTGGGCGAATGAGCGGGCTGGAGCTTGACGGACTCCTCAGTGTGCCTGAGGCTGCAGAGCTGTTGCGCGTATCCGAGGCTTGCATCCGGGCGTGGCTGTCTAAGGGGCGCTTACCGCGCGTCAAGGCGGGTAGGAGAACTCTCGTTGCCAGGGCATCTCTCGTGGCGCTGCTGCAAGTCACGCAGCCGGTACATGGCGGCGTTGGGGACGGGGCAGCAACCCACTCGTAATGAAGGGCAATTGGGCATGAGTGATTCGCAAGATACACGCAAGAGGAGTGGGGCCGGATTCTTCCACGTCGACCGGCGCACATGGAAGCTTCTATGCGGCCGCGGCGACATGGACCAGGCGGTCTCGTATCTCGTGGTGGCGTCCGGAACCGGCCCCGGCAATCTCGTGAGCGGCTGGTCTGCCAAGGCCGTGGAGATATACACCGGGCGGCATCGCACACGCGCTAAGGCAGCAATAACGGAACTCATAGCTGCCGGGTTCCTCGTGCGGGTGGAATCTAGTCCCCGCACGCACCCCAGATATGAGATCCAACCGTTTGAGGTCGCGCATGGGGCGGCCCTGGATGCAGCCATACTCAGCAGCGGAGGCGTTTTCGATCTCATCACACGGGCGACGACGGGGGACGGCTGGGCAGAGAATGCGGATCGAGTAGCCGTGGCGCCTTACGTGCTTCAGGGCCTCCTATGGCCTTCCGGCGACCTCTTCGCCCTTAGTCCAGCGACCGAGCGGAGCATGGAACTCATTTGGTTCCCCAACTCTCTAGTTACCGGCGTGGATGGGAAGCCCTCACCCGTACGGCGTCTTCGCGCCGCAGGCGATCTGTGGGCGCTCCGGTTGCTGGTAGACCTTTACTCCGCCCAGAATCTCAGCATGGATTCCGGGATAAGCCGGGCGGCTCTTCGTGCTGACTACACCCGAAAGGAGTACGTCCGGCGCGCGCGTCATGTGGTGTGGAGTTTTTCTTTTGGAGTAACACGTGCCTACGAACACCCCGCAACCGCGGCATTCTGGCAGGCCGCATCGCTCACGGGGGAGTACGTCAGGGAAAATAATCATTTC
>DATCBR010000191.1:0-14335 GCA_036511765.1 Acidobacteriaceae bacterium
GTCGTCGTAGTAGACGGAGCCGCGGTAGTAGTTGTTGTGGGGGTCGCCGAACATGAAGAAGTCGGGGATGCCGGGCTCGGCGCGATAGACGAGCTTGATGGGGATGGGGGCGGTGTAGGTCTGCTGGCCGCCGAACTTGAAGTCGCCGGAGATGGAGAGGACGAAGTCAGTCGGGTTGCGCTCGATGCAGGCGGTGTACCAGGTCGAGTCCTTGTAGGCGTCGACGGCGCGGATCTCGCCGGAGGGCTGGAGGGCGTTGTTAGACCAGGAGAGGAAGGGAAGGCCGTTGTCGCCGTTATCCCAGCCGTCCTTGTCGAGGCCGAACATCATGATGGGATGCTGGCCGTCGGCGACCCACGAGTGACCCTCCCAGATGTTGGTCCAGGCATCCTTGTTGTTGTCGGAGTCGATGACGACCTTGCGGTGGTGGTGGATCCAGATATTGTTGTGCGGGCGCGGTGCCGCGTCGAGGATGGTGAGCCAGTAGAAGCCGTTCTCGGCGCTGGAAGGATCGGTGCCCCAGGGCTCTGCGGTCTCCTTGCCGGCGTAGCCATTGCGAGCTGACTTGCCGTCGCCGAAGGAGGCGTAGCCGGCGCGCACGCAGACGCGGTAGCGCGCGGGGAGTTGAGCGGTGGGGCGGATGACGAGGCCGTCGGTGCTTTGCGGTGAAGCGATGCGCAAGACATGGTTCGCGGGGTTGGCGGGATCGGGGACGACGGAGAAGAGGTCGCCGAAGGCGGTTTTATCTGATCGGCTGTAGGCGGCGACTGTGAGCCAGCCGTCTTTGCTGAAGGGAGCTTCGATGCGCCAGGCCGTGGGAGGCTTGACTCCGGGGAAGTGAGAGCCGCCGTCGGAGAAGGCGTCGTCAGTCTGGTGGATGTCCGGCGCCCAAGCGGGCGAGCTATTGAGAAAGGGTGCAGCGCCTTCGAAGTTTTCTTCGTAGAGGACGTGCCAGGAGCTGGCTTGCGGGGCGGCGGGCGGAGCCGTGGGGGAGTTCGCCGATTGCGCACGTAACGGCGCCACGCAATGAAGCAGAGTTGCACATAGCAGCAATCGGGTTCCCGCAGGCCACATGGTTCTACCCCTCAATCGAAGCTCCATTTTATTCCAGAGCAGTGCGGCACTATCGGCTGTTGCGAAGGTATTTGCTTTTAGCGTCGAGGAGTTGGCCGACGGCGTGGGTCTCAAGCAGATGCGGGGTGCCGAGCTGGTGGGCCACAAGGCAGATGTGTGCGAAGTGCTCCAGCGTCTCCATCTTCAGGAAAGCGTCGAGGAGAGTGTCTCCGTAGGTGACGACGCCGTGGTTCGACATGAGGATCGCGGTGTGGCTGGGGATGAGAGGGCGGAGACTGGCGGCAATCTCGTCGGTGCCTGTGGTGGCGTAAGGAGCAAGCGGAACTGTGCCGAGGGTCATGACGGCCTCCGCGCACAGAGGCTGGTCGAGGGCGCGGCCAGCGCAGGCGAAGGCGGTCGCGATGGGAGGATGAGCATGAACCACGGCATGCACATCGTCTCGCATCTGATAGATGGCAAGGTGCATACCTATTTCGCTGGTGACCTTCCTGGGGCCGGATATCTGATTGCCTTCGAGGTCGACGGTGACGAGGTCGGCGGCCTTTAGCAGTCCTTTGCTACAGCCGGTGGGAGTGGCAAGAATGCAGTTGGCGGAGATGCGGACGGAGAGGTTTCCGGCGCAGCCCGGCGCGAAGCCAAGCCGGTAAAGCAACCGGCCATGCCTGACGAGGGCCCGTCGGTGTTCTGCTTCTGCAACGGTTTCCAGTCCGTTCGCGGCCAAGAGGACTCCTGTCCAACCTATTTCAACATAACGAGCAGAGGTGTGGCGATTGGATTTGACCCGCCAGGGTGCGGATTGCAGGTGTGGGTGGGAATTCTGCGGGACGCGACCGTCACTCTCGATTGAGATCACGAAACAGTGTCCTCTGCGCTACCCCGGTTGCTAAGCGTTCGATGCAGGGGGACTGAGTGGATAAATCGAGTTGCGTCACGAGTTGACTTTAAAGGCGAGGAACTGGCCGAGGGCATTAGTCAAATGATCGTGGCTATATCTGTTCTGTCAGGTCCTTCGGGTGCGCTGGCTTGGCGTGGTTGCGCTCAGGATGCCGGCAGTTTCATGGAGAGAGGCAACCCACCCTTCGCTGCGCGAAGGATGGGCCACCCGGCTTAGTGACTTGTGCTGATGTGTTCGGGACGGAGGCCGACCGCGATGAAGCGGGCGGTGAGGCGGCGGAAGAGCGGCTGGCTGGACAGGAAGCGGAGGATGCGCGGCGGTGTGACGGGCGCGGGGTTGCCGAGGGTGCGCGAGAGCTGCTTGTGCGCGAAGACCTGGAAGGCCTGGGTGAGGCGCGTGGGGAGCTGGCGGCGGTGCTGGACATGGGCGAGGTCCATCTCCGACACGTAGCCGGTGCGGAGCGGGGGCGTGAGGATGCGGGCGGCGGCTACGGCATCCTGAATGGCGAGGTTGATGCCGATGCCGCCGACGGGCGACATGGCGTGCGCGGCGTCGCCGATGGCGAGGAAGCCGGGAAGGTGCCAGCGGGTGAGGTGATTGATCTGGACGGTAAGGAGTTTCACCTGGTCCCAGCTGGTGAGTTCGCTGATGCGGTCGGCAAGGAAGGGGACGAGGCGCGCGATGCGCGCGCGGAAGGCGTCGAGGCCAGCGGGCTGGACGTGGGTGCTAAAGGTGCCTTTCTTGATGATGAAGGCGCACTGGAAGTAGTCATTGCGGGCGATGAGGACGGCGAAGGTGCCGTAGTTGACGTTGCCGATGAAGTTGGATGGGTCGGTGGGATGGCGCGGGAGGTGGAACCAGAGGACGTCGATGGGGACGCCGGTCTCGCGGAGGGGGAGTTCGGCGTCGGCGCGCATGAGGGAGTGGCGGCCATCGCAGGCAACGGTGAGAGTGGCGTGGATTTCGACGGGGCCGTTGGGGGTTTCGGCGCGGGCGCCGACGATGCGGCCTTTTTCGTTGGCGAGAAGGCCGACGGCGTTGTGCTGCATGAGGAGATGGAAGTTGGGGAGCCTGGCGGCCTGGGCGGCGAGAAAGTTGAGGAAGTCCCACTGCGGCATTACGGCGACGAACTTCGAGTGCGTGGGGACGCGCGAGAGGTCGGCGATGGGGAAGGACTGGCCGCCGATGACGAGGGTGAAGTTTGAGATCTGCTGATGTGGCAGAGCGAGGAACTGGTCTAAAATTCCCAGTTCGTGCATCAGCTCAAGAGTGGAGGGATGGACGGTGTCGCCGCGGAAGTCGCGGAAGAAGTCGGCGTGCTTTTCAAGGACGGTGACGTCGATGCCGGCGCGGGCGAGGAGGAAGCCGAGCATGATTCCGGCGGGGCCTCCGCCGACGATGCAGCACGTGGTGGTAAGAACTGGTTGCGGTTGAGACTCGGCCATGCGGTGCGCGCGCCTCCCCGATGGGATGTGATTCAATGCGATGAGATTAGACCATAGGAGGGGAGTTGGCGAGTGGCGATGGGGAATGAGACGGAGTTGTGGCTGGTACGGCATGGCGAGACGGAGTGGAGCGCGGCGAACAAGCATACGAGCCGGACGGACGTGATGCTGACGGCGCGCGGGTGCGAGCGGGCGGCGGCGCTGGGGAAGTATCTTGCTGGGACGAAGTTCTGCGCGGTGATGCGCAGTCCGATGAAGCGGGCGCGGAAGACGTGCGAGATTGCGGGGTTTGGCGAGCGCGCGGTGGTGGATGACGGACTGCGCGAGTGGGACTACGGCGTGTACGAGGGGCGGACGACCGCGGAGATACAGCGGGAGATTCCGGGCTGGTCGGTGTGGAACGATGAGATTGTGGGCGGCGAGACGCTGGAGCAGGTGGGCGCGCGCGCGGACGGCGTGATTGCAAGGGCGCTGGAGATGGCGGAGGGTTGTGAGACGGATGCGAGGCGCGTGCTGCTGTTTGGTCATGCGCACATTCTGCGGATTCTTGCAGCGCGATGGATTGGGCTGGCACCGGTGGGCGGGAGCCTGCTGGTGCTGGGGACGGGAAGCGTGAGCGTGCTGGGGTGGGAGCGCGAGACGCGTGTGGTGAAGATGTGGAACCGGAGCTTTGAAAGCTAAAGACAAAGCAACCACGGATCACCACGGATCAACGCGGATAGAGCAGAGACAAATGCGGGACTTCTTCGCCTGCTCACCCCAACGAGCAAAGACCGCTCGTCGGGGACCCCGATTCTGCTCAGGATGACAGGTCCGAGATTTAGTGCGCTATTCCTGGAAGAGCGATTGCGCCAACTAATATAAGCAGATGGTTCCGAGGCTGGTGGTTTTTGATCTGGATGGGACGCTGATTGATTCGCGGGTGGACCTGGCGAACTCAGTGAATGCGACGCTGGCGCATCTGGGGCGGCCGTCGCTGCCGGATGCGGTGATCGCCGGGTACATCGGCGATGGAGTGAGCATGCTGGTGCGGCGTGCGCTGGGCGATCCAGAGGGCGACACTCACGACGAGGAATATGTAAGCGAGGCAATTACATATTTTCTGGATTACTACCGCGATCACAAGCTGGACTTCACCTATGTGTATGAGGGAGTCTGCGAGGCGCTGGAGGAGATCCGCGCAGAGCTACCGGGCGTGGCGATGGCGGTGCTGACCAACAAGCCAGTGCGACCGTCGCGGGACATCTGCGCGCACTTTGGGCTGGATAAATTCTTCTTTCAGAACTACGGGGGCAACAGCTTCCACACGAAGAAGCCGGACCCAGCGGGTTTGTTGTCGCTGATGGCGGAGGCACGGGCGGTGGGCGATGCGGGGATGGTGCGGCCGGACGAGACGGTAATGGTGGGGGACTCAGCGGTGGATGTGCTGACGGCGCGGAACTGCGGGGCGCGGTCGGTGGGATGTCTGTATGGGCTGGCGCCGCATACGCTCGCAGCAGCGGGGCCGGATGCGACGGTGACGTCACCACTGGAGTGGCTGAAGGTGATCAAGCGGATTGCGCCGGGGTAAAGGCAAGAGCAACCACGGATGAACGCGGATTCTCTCGGATGTTAAGAATCGAGAGCTTTAAGCTAGACAGCTTTAAGCTGACAGCTTGGACCTATAGAGAGTTTGATCGTGAGCTCTGTGAGAATTCGCGGTTCGGTTTGGGGTCACGCGATTTCGTCGCGCATGGCCTGCATCTCGGAGGCGGCGTGTGTGTTGCCGGAGCGTTGGGCAGCGGCCAGGCCGGCATCGAGGCGGGTGCGTGCCTCGTCGATTCGCGTGAGCTTGATGAGTGTCTGTGCGGACATCTGGTAGGCGGGGACGTAGTCGGGATGGTGGTGGATGAGTGTGTCGAATTGAGCGAGGGCGGCGGCGTTGTTGCCGTGCGAGACATGCTCCATCGCCAGGCCGTAACGCGCGAAGGCATTGCGGGGATCGAGTTCAAGAATCTCGTTGAGTGCGGCGATCTTGTCCATAAATTCATTCTAGAACCCCGGTTCAGGGGAATAGGAAAGACACAAAGCAACCACGGATTTGCACGGATGAACGCGGATCAAAAGCCAAGACGCGGGTCAAAGGCCAAAACAAAGAGCTAAGCCCTAAATCCGTGATTATCCGTGTAAATCCGTGGTTAGCTCTAGAATGAAAAGATGAGCGAGAGCAAGGTCGCTGCGCGTACGGTGGCGGAGTCGCAGGCTGAGCGCAGTGAGATCATCTTTCCGGCGGACGCGAATGCGCTGGGCAAGCTGTTCGGCGGGCGGCTGATGCAGTTCATCGACCTGGTGGGAGCGGTGGCCGCGGTGCGGCACTCTCGCGCCATCGTGGTAACGGCCAGCATGGACCACCTGGATTTCGTCGCGCCGGTACATGTGGGCGACCTGCTGATCCTGAAGGCGAGCGTGAACCGAGCCTTTCGCAGCAGCATGGAGGTGGGAGTCCGCGCCATGGTGGAGGACGTGCGGACGGGGACGACGCGGCATGTCTCGTCGGCGTACCTGACGTATGTGGCGGTGGATTCTGACGGGAAGAGCCTGGCGGTGCCGTGCGTGACTCCGGAGACGGCGCACCAGAAGCGGCGGTATGAGGATGCAGCACGCAGGCGCGAGCTGCGGGCGGGCGAGAGCACGCGGGCGCGGGAGTTGCGGGCGAGGCTGGGGAATGGCTGGAATGTGTAAGGCAGGTTCGAGGTTCAAGGCTGAGGGTTCGAGGTAAGCGGGGAGATTGATGGGACATATGGGAGCAGGAGCAACGCGGATGCCGCAGGCGCCGCAGCCTTTGCCGGGCGTGGCGCACGTAGTGGCGGTGGGCAGCGGCAAGGGCGGAGTGGGCAAGACGACGGTCGCGGTGAATCTGGCGGTGGCGCTGGCGGCGCTGGGGAATAAGGTCGGGCTGATTGACGCGGACATCTACGGGCCGAATGTGCCAATGATGCTGGGGCAGACGCGGCAGCCGAACGTTGTGGGCGAGAACCGCATTGAGCCGCTGCTGGCGCATGGGGTGAAGTTCATCTCGGTGGGGCTGATTTCGCCGGGCGACAAGCCGATGGTGATGCGTGGGCCGATGCTGCACCAGATCATCCGGCAGTTTCTGCAGCAGGTGGAGTGGGGCGAGCTGGACTTCCTGATCGTCGACCTGCCGCCGGGCACGGGCGATGTGGTGATCTCGCTGGTGCAGACGGTGCCGCTGACGGGCGCTGTGGTGGTCTCGACGCCGAGCGATGTGAGCTTGCAGGACGCGCGGAAGGCGATTGAGATGTTCGGCCAGGTGAAGGTTGAAGTGATTGGCGTGGTCGAGAACATGACGCACTTCACCTGCCCGCACTGCCAGCAGGTGATCGACATTTTTTCGAGCGGCGGGGCGGAGCGGACGGCGCAGCAGTTCGGGCTGGAGTTTCTGGGCGGCGTGGAGCTGGACCCGTCGATCAGAGCTGGAGGAGATCGTGGCTTACCCGTCACGCTGGCCGGGCCGGAGAGCGCGATCGCGAAGCCGTTTTATGAGATTGCGCGCAAAGTTGCGGCGCGGGCGGAGCAGATTGCGGCGCGGAGCGAACAGGTGATTGAGATCAGTTAGCGCCGAGCATTCTAAAAAGCGACCACGGATTTTCACGGACCAACACGGATCAAAGACAAACAATTCAATCCGTGGTCATCCGTGGTTGGCATTTGCCTCTGGAGCCGCATTATCGCCACATGAAGTAGAAGCCCGGGGCCTGGTCGAGCAGCTTGGTGGGGTTAGGCAGCAGGGAGTCGGTGTCGTCGGAGAGGGTGGCGAAGAGGCCTTTGGCGGCGGAGGGCTTGGCGATCTGCGGCTCGCCGGAGATGCCGACCTGGCGCGCGGTGTCCATGAGCGCGACGCGGTAGCCGCCGACCTTATCGATCAACCCGAGCTTCGGATCGAGGGCTTCCTGGCCTGTCCAGACCTGGCCGGTGGCGAGGGGCTTGATTTTGTCGTCGGTAGTGTGGCGGCCGACGGCGACGTCATGCACGAACTGGCCGTACATATTGTCGACCAAGCCCTGAAAGTAGGTCTGCTCCTCGGGCGTCATATCGCGTGTAGGGTCGCCGGCGTCCTTGAGCGTGCCGTCGTGGATGACGACGCTTTTGAGTTTGGCCCAGCGCATGAGATCGCCGTAGTTGGTCCACTCCATGATGACGCCGATGGATCCGACGACGGAGGCCTGGTTGGCGTAGATGCGGTCGCAGCCGCTGGCGATGTAGTAGGCGCCGGACGCGCCAACTGACTCCACTGAAGCGATGATGGGCTTCTTGTCCTCAGTCCGGATGCGGCGAACTTCGTTGTAGATCTCCTGCGAGGCGGCCGCGCCGCCGCCGGGCGAGTTGATGTGCAGCAGGATGGCTTTGATGGACGAGTCCTCGCCGAATTTGCGAAGCTGGTCGTCGATTTTATCGGGGTCGTCGATGACGCCGTTGATGTCGATGACCCCAATCCTGGAACTGAAGCCGTTGATGCCCGCGGTCGTGTCTCCGCTGACATTCTTGACGATGGACCAGATCATCGCGGTGATGAGCAGCACGATGACAAGCGCACTCCCGCCGAAGATGGCAGCCCAGAACCACGGCGAGCGGCGCTTCTTTGGGGGCTGCATGTAGGCGCCATAGGTCGCGCGGGGAGCATAGCTTCCGTAGGCCGGCGCGTATGCATACGGCGGCGGCGGTCCGCCTGCGGGCGGAGGCGGCGGAGGCGGAGGAGCGACGGAGTCAGCGGCCGGCAGTTGCGATCCGGTAAAAGACTCTGGGGACGGGGCGGAAGACTCGTCTGGCATGATTCTGGAGTTTAGACGAATTCTCGCGTGCCGACTAGCCGTGTTCGGCGCGGCAGGTCAGTCGGCCTATTCGTTCTGAGGCGCCGCCCAACCCACAATACATTGAGGCTAGATTTCAGATCGGTCCGTCCATTAATTGCAGTATCCTGAAGCCGCGCTATGGTTAGCCTTTACGGGGACTTCAGCGCGAGGGAACCAGTGCCAAGTCCCCGCCTCAGCATCGTCATCCCGGCATACAACGAGAGCGCCCGCATTGAGAATGCGCTGGCCCGCGTGATGGAGTGCGTGGAAAAGCAGGGCTGGGACGCAGAGGTACTGGTGGTCGATGATGGCTCGAAGGACGCGACCCAAGACATCGTGCAGCAGTGGATGCAGCGCTACCCGCGGCTGAATCTGATCCAGAACGATGGGAACCGCGGGAAAGGCTATTCCGTCCGCAATGGCCTGTTGCAGGCCGCGGGCGACATTGTGATGTTTACGGACGCGGACCTTTCTGCGCCGATGGAGGAGGCCGAGCGTCTGTTTGCAGCGATTGCCGATGGGGCGGACGTGGCCATCGGATCGCGCTGGCTGGACCGCACGCGGCAGACGATCCACCAGCCGCTGTATCGCCGCTTCTTCGGGCGGTGCTTCAACTGGGTGACGCGCACCATTATGGGGCTGCCGTTCAAGGACACTCAATGCGGCTTCAAGGCCTTCCGCCGTTCTGCGGCGCAGGTCATCTTCCGGCTGCAACGCATTGAGCGCTGGGGTTTCGATCCGGAGATACTGTTCATCGCCCGGAAGCTGGGGTATGACATTCGCGAGGTGCCGGTTACGTGGGGTCATGACGAGCGCAGCCGCATGAGCTATCTGAAGGACGGCATGAAGATGCTGGAAGAGATGGCCATCATCCGCAGCAACTCACTTGCGGGACAGTATGACGAGGACATTGCCGCGCTGAAGGACACCAGCGCGATGGTAACGGAGCCTGCGCCGCGCGCGAAGGTGACGCAGCAGACCCATAGTTAGAACTGCGATCACAGGATGACATGTTTCGGCATACCGAACTTTCTGCTACGGGCTTTGCTCGTGCTCGAGATTCCAGGTATCCAGCAAATTGATACAGACCCAAGCGCAGGTAATAGAGGGGGCGGGAGCGGGTATGGAAGGAATAGAATTCCTGAGAGGGAAAGCTGCATGGCACGACGCAACGGACATAATGGCGGAGGACCGAACGGCGCTGAAGTGAGCGGCGATGGGCGCATGCGTGGCCACGCAGGCGGCGGGCCGGGCGGCGTTGCTGTGGAGACTGTCGAGAGCGTTGAGACAGCCAGATGGGGTGGTCTGACGCGGGAGCGACTGGTGGAGTTCTATCGGCTGATGTATCTATCGCGGCGCACCGACGACCGCGAGATTGTGCTGAAGCGCCAGCAGAAGATCTTTTTCCAGGTATCGTGCGCGGGGCATGAGGCGCTGCTGGTGGCTGCAGCCATGGCGATGAAGCCGGGCTATGACTGGTTCTTTCCGTACTATCGCGATCGCGCGCTCTGCCTGGCGCTGGGTGACACGGTCGAAGGTCAACTGCTACAGGCGGTCGGCGCAGCAGACGATCCGGCCAGCGGCGGGCGGCAGATGCCGTCGCACTGGTCGAGCACGAAGCTGCATATTGTCTCGTCGAGCTCAGCGACGGCGACGCAGTGCCTCCATGCAATCGGGGCGGCCGAGGCGGGGCGGTATTTTGCGCAGCATCCCGAGGCGGCCAGGAAGCCGGTGGACGGGCGGGACTCTCGTGACTATCGCGAGTTCAAAAAAATTGAGTTCCACGGCGATGAGGTGGTCTTCGTCTCGATAGGCGAGGGCTCGACAAGCCAGGGAGAGTTCTGGGAATCGCTGAACACGGCGAGCAACGCGAAGCTGCCTGTGGTGTATGTGATTGAGGACAACGAGTACGCGATCTCGACGCCGGTGGAGGCGAACACGCCGGGCGGGAATATCTCGCGGCTGGTGGCGAACTTTCCCAACTTCCACTTCGCGGAGGTCGACGGGACGGACCCGATCGCCAGCTACACGGCGATGGCGGAGGCTGTGGCGTATGCGCGTGCCGGGCGTGGGCCAGCGATGGTGCATGGGCATGTTACGCGGCCGTACTCGCATTCATTGAGCGACGACGAACGGCAGTACCGCAGCGAAGAAGAGGTGCAGGAGGAGACGGCGCGCGACCCCATCGCGAAGATGCAGATGTGGTTGCTGCGCGAGGGGATCCTGGACGAAGAGGGCATCAACCGGCTGGAGCAGAAGGTGGACGAAGAGGTGCAGCGTGCAGCGGACCGCGCGTTACAGGCCGTGCTGCCGAGCGCCACGAGAGAGTCGATCCTACGGCACCAGTATTCGGAGGACCTGAAGCCGAGCATTGGAACCGAGCCCGCGGCTACTGCAGATGCAAGCGAACGCACGATGGCCGACCTGATCAACGCCTGCCTGAAGGACGAGATGCGGCGCGACGAGCGCATCGTTGTGTTTGGCGAGGACGTGGCAGACGCGACGCGGGACGAGCCGCTGCGGTCGGGCAAGCTGAAGGGGAAGGGCGGCGTCTTTAAGCTGACAGCCGGTCTGCAGAAAGAGTTCGGCAATGATCGCTGCTTCAATTCGCCGCTGGCGGAGGCGAATATTGTGGGCCGCGCGCTGGGAATGGCGGTGCGAGGGCTGAAGCCGGTGGTGGAGATTCAGTTCTTCGATTACATCTGGCCGGCGATGCACCAGATTCGCAATGAGATCTCCGTGCTGAGGTGGCGATCGAACGGAACGTGGAGTTGCCCGATGGTGATCCGCGCGCCTATCGGTGGGTATCTGACCGGCGGGTCGATTTACCATTCGCAGTCCGGTGAGAGCATCTTTACGCATATTCCAGGGCTGCGTGTGGTGTTTCCATCGAATGCGGTGGACGCGAATGGGCTTCTGCGCACGGCGATCCGTTGCGACGATCCGGTGCTGTTTCTGGAGCACAAGCGGCTATACCGTGAGACGTTTGGGCGGGGGCAATATCCTGGGTCTGAGTACGCGGTGCCCTTCGGCAAAGCGAAGGTTGTTCGCCCGGGCAAGGACCTTACGGTGATTACCTATGGCGCTATTGTGCCGCGGGCGCTACAGGCGGCGGAGAAACTGCAGCGCGAGGCAGGCGTGGATGTGGAGCTGATCGACCTCCGTACGCTGAGCCCGTATGACTGGGATGCAATTGCGGAGTCGGTGAAGAAGACCAGCAAGGTGATCGTCGCGCATGAAGACACGCTGAGCTGGGGCTATGGCGCAGAGATCGCCGCCCGCATCGGTGAAGAGTTGTTCGACTGGCTGGATGCTCCGGTTCGGCGGGTGGCAGCGATGGATACATTCTGCGCCTATCAGCCGGTGTTGGAGGACGCGATTCTGCCCCAGCCTGAGGACCTGTACCGGGCCATGTTGGAGCTGGCAAAGTACTAGAAGCGTCAGCGAGATCTTCCGAACCGGGAACGATACTTCAAGAATTCTGAGGAGTTTTGCGATGGCGACGAAGGCGATCTGGGTGATGTTAAAGGCGAAGCCAGGCAAGGAGGCCGCGGTAGAGGCCTTTCTGAAACAGGGTGCAACAATGAGCCAGGACGAACCCATGACGATGAACTGGTACGGGGTCAAGATTGCGCCGGGAATGTATGGCGTCTTCGATACCTTCGACGATGAGACCGGTCGCGAGGCGCACTTGCAGGGCGAGATTGCCAAAGCGCTCATGGCAAACGCCTCTGAGCTGTTTGCAAACGCGAGCGAGCTTCGAATTGAGAAGATGGACATCCTCGCGGACAAATAGACGGCCCTGAGGGGGCAACTCGTGCGGTTTAGACGAGCGTCTACTGCACGAGTTGGGTGAAGATGGCAAAAGACAGCCGTCAGCAAGTAAGTCCAGCACATTCAGTATTGCAACTCATTGAGCCGCATCCCGGCTTGTTTTGAAGCTAATTTGGCCTTGGGCAACTTCCACGATCGATGAACGATCTACCGCTGGACGTCGCGGTACGAGGAGCCCAAAATGAAATTGATCTCACGCATTCTTCTGGTTGGCGCGTGCCAGGCGTCCCTGGTGGCGTTCTGCGCCGCGCAGACAGGCAGGAGCGGCGCGACTGGATCCGCCGGAACCAGCGGTGCTTCATCTCAGCCGCCAACTGCAACAGCGCCCTCCTATCCAGGCGGGACAACGGCACCGGGCAGCACAGGCAAAGGTACTGAGACGTATCCGGGGTCGCGCAATTCAAGGACGATGGCGCCGGGAACGACCGGTTCGAGTTCAACAGTGCCCGGTACGACCAACGATACGGCTATGCCGCCAACCATGCCCGGCACAACGCCCGGCTCCGCAAGCGGCACTCCACCCTATTCGACTCCTGCGCCTGGCAGCGGAACGGGAACGCTGCCTGAGCAGAATTCCACGGGAAGCGGGACCGGTGGAACTACGGGTATGAAGGGCACTGGTAGCGGGACGAGCAGCGGCAGCGGCACGAGCAGCGGAGGCATGGGAACTGGAACCACAGGATCATCTCCGCGTTAAGGTTGTAACGTTTGCAGATGGGAAGCGCGGGCCGCAGTCAGGGCTCGTGCTTTTCTTCGTTTGCGATGGCTTGTGCGTTGGCAAAGACGCGCATGAGATTTAGGCCGAGGATTTTGCGCAGATCGTCTGCAGAGTAACCGCGCTCCAGCAATGATGCCGTGATCATCGAGAGGCCGGCGGCGGAGTCGATGCCCTTTGGCAGGGACGAGATGCCATCGAAGTCGGTCCCGATCCCGACGTGGTCGATACCGGCAATGCGGATGATGTGGTCGAAGTGATCGATGAGCGAGCTGAGCGGAGGGCGCGGGATGCGCGCCGCAAACTCGCGGTCGATTTTATTGGAGAGATGGAAGGGTATCGGCTCGTGGCGCGCAGCACAATCGCGCGCAAGGGCGGCGTGAGCGGCGGACCGCTCTTCGCGCTGGGCGGCCCAGGCGAACCTGTAATTCTCGTCAATAAAGACCGAATAGAAGTTGACCATGCAGACGCCGTCATTGGCCGCGAGCGCGCAGAGCTGGTCGTCAGTAAGATTGCGCGGCGAATTGGTGAGCGCGCGTGCCGAGGAATGCGAAGCGATCACAGGAGCGCGTGTGGTGCGAAGCACGTCCGCGAAGGTGCGGTCTGAGGCATGTGAGACATCGACCATCATGCCAAGACGGTTCATCTCGGCGATGACTTCCACGCCGAACGGCGTAAGTCCGCCTGGGGCCGAGTCGCTTCCCGAGCGCAGATCAGTGGAGGATTCAGCCCAGTCATTGGAGTTGACCCACGTCAGCGTCATATAGCGCACGCCGAGGGCATGATAGGCGCGTAGCAGTTCGAGCGAGTTCTCAATGGCGTGGCCACCTTCGATCCCCATCAGCATCGCGAACCGACCGGAGGCTTGTGCGCCGAGAACCTCCGCAGGTGAAGTGCACAGGGCGAGTTGAGTGGGATGGCGATGCACCTGCTCGTGAACAGCGTCGATGAGCGCGCGCGCGCGGTGCGAATAGCGAGAAGGTGGGAACTGTTCAGGATCGACCCAGATGGCAAAGAACTCAGCTGCGAGATTGCCAGCGCGCGCCGATGCAAGGTTGAGCATGCCTCCAGAGTTGTGTGTGCTGACGAGCGGGCCGGTGAAATCCCATGCTTCATCGACGAAGCGCTGCGCTGTATCGGCGTGACCGTCGATCACAAGCGAGGAGGCATGGATTTCGTCCGCGCGAAGTTGGTTGTCTGAGGGTAAAGACATTCAGGTTTGGAGGTTGAATGGTGTACTGGATCCCAGTGTACTTTGCCGGTTATTTCCGCAGGCATTTGCCGGGGGCAACCTCACGCGCGGCAAAGCGTTCTTACTTGATGAGGTACAGATCATGGAGCAGAACATTAATTCCAATAAAACCCCGGCGCGTCCCTCACATGAGGCAATTGATACAAAGCTGCGGGACGGCAAGCTGACGAACAGGAGCGATCAGGAGCGTCTGGACCAGACGGCGATGAAGGGCGCCAAGCGCGCAGAGAACCGGATCGCGGGAA
The DNA here is from genome assembly GCA_036511765.1 of Acidobacteriaceae bacterium. Classification (GTDB taxonomy): domain Bacteria; phylum Acidobacteriota; class Terriglobia; order Terriglobales; family Acidobacteriaceae; genus Edaphobacter. The sequence continues at coordinate 14,311 of DATCBR010000191.1, forward strand.
ACGAGGAGAGAGTACCGGGCGATAC
>DATCBR010000192.1:0-6342 GCA_036511765.1 Acidobacteriaceae bacterium
TCCGCTTCCCCTGCCAATCTCAGGCTCAAACACCAACTCCCGTTCGCCAACAAAATCCCAGCGAACGGCACACAGGGACTTCTGACACCGTCTCACTCCAGGGGGTCACCCCAAGGCTGTCAAGCCCTCTTTGGGCCCTGGATTCCGCTAACTTGTTCTGGCCTCAACACTTATTTGGTTAAAAATTGTGGCATTTGAGTTATGCCTCGTGCGGTAAAATAAAACTAGTGAAAGAAAACAAGAGAAGCCCAGCGAGTCTGCTGGGCTTTTCTTGTTGCAGGTAAACGTCTTGCCGTCAACATCTTAGCTCAAGACGCTTGCAATCAATATTTTAGCCGTGCGCTTTCTTTTCAATATCTTGCAGAAAACATTTCCTACCTGCTGAAGAAGTCCTTCACCTGCTGCACCACTACATCGCGGCCCACGTCGGAGATGGACTCGGTCAGCGGCAACTGCTTCGGACATGCCTCCACGCAATTCTGCGCGTAGCCGCACTCCTGGATGCCGCCCTCGCCGGCCAGCGCGCGCAGCCGCTCTTCCTTCAGCACCGCGCCTGCCGGGTCCATGTTGAAGAGCTTGACTTGAGCAATCGTGGCGGCGCCGACGAAGTTCGTCGAATCGTTGAACTGCGGGCAGACCTCCATGCAGATGCAGCAGCTGATGCAGTTGGACAGCGGATAGCGCTGCTCCTGCACCTGCGGAAACTGGCGCGGGCCCGAACCCAGGTCATACGTCCCGTCGATCGGCACCCAGGCCTTCACTGCCTTCAGGTTCTCGAACAGCACGCTGCGGTCCACCGAGAGGTCGCGCACGATGGGAAACTTCGACAGCGGAGCCAGCCGGATCGGCTGGTCCAGCTTATCCACCAGGGCCGAGCAGGCCATCCGCGCGCGTCCGTTGATCAGCATCGCGCAGCTGCCGCAGATCTCCTCGAGACAGTTCGAGTCATACGTGATCGGCGTGGTCTGTTTGCCGTCCGTAGTGACCGGGTTCAACGCGATCTCGCCCAGCAGCGATGTGATGTTCATGTTCGGTCGGTAGGGGATGGAGAAGCGCTCCGTCCGCGCCGGCTGCTCCGGTGTCGCCTGCCGATGGATCTCCACCTCAATCGTCTTGCCTGCTGTTGTCGCCATGCTCCGTTGCCCTCAGCCTTCCTTCAACACTTTTACACGCGCGGTGTAAGGCAGAACTTCCCCTGCGCTCGCTCAGCGCTCGTGGCCAGTCCGGCTCCAATCAGAGAGAGCCCGTGTGTCCGGTGCGCTCTTTCTCCTGCGTCGCGATGGCGATGCCCTCTTCCTTGCCCACGTTGCGCGGCACTTTTAGCCGTCGCGTGTAGAAGACCCAGTAGGAGATCACCAGCAGCGCAAACGCCACCAGCAGGATGTAAACGGTCATAGTCAACGTCGGGTGTGCATCCATAATGCACAGTAGGATGGCTCCCGCCACCCGAAAGGTCTACCCGCCGCTGTTGCATTGCTGTCATATGTTCCCGAGAAACTAAAAGCTCTTTGTTCTAACTACACTACTTCGCGGCGTCATACCGTCTCGGCCGCGGCTTGAGTTGGCTTACATCCACATCGCCAAACTCGAACTTCGGCGCGCCACTCACGAAGCTCGCCTTCGTGGTCTTCAGGAACCGCTCGTCGTTGCGCTCCGGGAAATCCGGCTTGTAGTGCGCGCCGCGGCTCTCGTCCCGCAGCCGAGCACCCTGCACGATCACCCTGCCCAGCTCCAGCATGTTGTAGAGCTGACGCGTGAAGGCAAAGCTCGTATTCGCCCACTGGCTCTTGTCCGAGAGGTTCACGTTTTCGAACCGCTCCAGCAGCTCCACGATCTTCGCGTCCGCCTCATCCAGCCCGGCATTGTAGCGGATGATGGTCGCGTGCTTGGTCATGGTCTCGCCCAGCTCGCGCCAGATCTTGAAGGGATTCTCGGTCCCCGGATTCTTCAGCAGCGCATCGTTCTTCTCGTTCTGCCGCTGTAGCTCCGCGGCATGGCCGCCGTCACCCTCCTGCGCCGCCAGCCCCTTGGCGTACGCAATCGCATTCGGCCCAGCCACAAAGCCGCCGTAGATGCACGAGAGCAGCGAGTTCGCGCCCAACCGGTTCGCGCCGTGGATGGAGAAGTCCGCCTCGCCCGCCGCGTAGATGCCGGGAATGTTGGTCTGCTGGTTGAAGTCCACCCACAGGCCGCCCATGGTGTAGTGCATGCCGGGAAAGATCTTCATCGGCTCGTCGCGCGGGTCCACGCCGACGAACTTCTCATAGATCTCGAGGATGCCTTCGAGCTTGCGGTCCAGCGTCTCGCGGTCGATGTGGGTCAGGTCCAGGTACACCATCGCCTGCCCATCGATGCCCATGTTGTGCTCGTAGACCACCTTGAAGATGGCCCTGGTCGCCACATCGCGCGGCACGAGATTGCCGTACTTGGGATACCACTCCTCGAGGAAGTACCACCGCTCGCCCTCTGGAATGCTCTTCGGCGCGCGCTTGTCGTTCTTGTCCTTCGGCACCCACACGCGACCGCCCTCGCCGCGCGCGCTCTCGCTCATCAGCCGCAGCTTGTCGTCGCCGGGAATGCAGGTCGGATGCACCTGGATGAACTCGCCGTTGGCGTAGTAGGCCCCCTGCTGGTACAGCGCACTCTGCGCCGAGCCGGTGCAGACCACAGAGTTCGTAGACTTGCCAAAGATCGCTCCGTTGCCGCCCGTGCAGACGATGATCGCGTCCGCCGGAAACGTCCGCGTCTCCATCGTGCGCAGGTCCAAAGCGCAGATGCCACGCGCAGCGCCCTTCGAGTCCAGTACCGCCGACAAAAACTCCCAGCCCTCGTACTTCTGGACTTTTCCTTCCGACTCGTACCGCCGCACCTGCTCGTCCAGCGCGTACAGCAGTTGCTGCCCCGTCGTCGCGCCCGCAAAGGCCGTGCGATGGAACAGCGTCCCTCCGAAACGGCGAAAGTCGAGCAGCCCCTCGGGTGTGCGGTTGAAGGGCACGCCCATGCGATCCAGCAGGTCGATGATCGCAGGCCCGCGCTCGCACATCTGCTTCACCGGCGTCTGGTCGGCGAGGAAGTCCCCGCCGTAGACCGTATCGTCAAAGTGCGCCCAGACCGAGTCGCCCTCGCCCTTCAGGTTCTTCGCCGAGTTGATGCCGCCCTGCGCGCACACCGAATGCGACCGCTTCACCGGCACAATCGAGAACAGGTCCACCGTGCCGCCGGCCTCGGCGATCTTGATCACGGCAGCCAGGCCCGCAAGGCCTCCGCCAACGACGATGATGCGTGGTGTTGCTGCCATCCTGGACTTCCTTCAGGGGCTCTTTTGAGCCCGCAAGATCATTTTCGCGGTCCCTGCCGCAATCCGTCACAAATCTCTAATTCATCGTCGATGACATCGGCCCATCCATCTGCATCGGCGCCACCTGCGACGTCTGCGCCGGCATTACATCCTCCGGCGCATCCTTGTACTTCGGGTTGCCGACGAAGGCATACATGCTCGCGTATCCCAGCACGGCCAGAATGATCCCGCCGGCCGCGCAGACATAACCGAACCGCTTGCGCGCCTTGTCTCCCGGAGTAATCCCCCACTTCGCCGCGAACAGCCAGATGCCGTAGGCGAAGTGCCAGCAGGTGGCTGCCATCGCGATGATGTAAACCGCCAGCATCCACGGGTTCGACAGCTCCACCTGCACCTTATGGAACGCCGCGCCCGGATGCTCCGGCAGCATGACGCCCGAGAACCGCTGCCGCCACACATGCTGAATGATGTAGAGAAACGCGATGATGCCCGTGACGCGCTGCGTCAGGTAGCCCCAGTTCCCTGCCCACGGATAGACGTTGACGTTCTGTCGTCCCTTGACCGCGATCACCACACCATAGATCCCGTGGAACGCCAGCGGAATAAAGATGAAGGCCCACTCCAGCACGCGGACGAGAGGAAGACTATTGAGAAACTTCACCTGCTGCGCATAAGCAAGCGGCCCGTTCATAGCCTCAAAGTTCGAGACGATGTGCTCGACCAGGAATGCGCCGATGGGAATAATGCCCGAGAGCGAGTGCAGCTTGCGCCACAGGAACGAATTGCCTACGCCCGGCTGCAGCGGCCGGATGCCTGGCTTGAGAATGGGCGCAACTGTTGCCATGTGCGATGCTCCTCAGGGAAAACCCGCCGTGCAATCATCTGGATTCGCGGCCATTCGGATTATTTCGCCCACCGCTTGCGAGCGTCAACCATGCGCGGCCCTATTCGTGCGCTTACCGCACGGGCCGCGCGATAAGTGGCGTGGCCGCGATCTGCTCCAGCAACACCCGAAGCGCCCTTCCCCGATGGCTGAACCTCAGCCGCGTCGCCGGATCGATCTCAGCCATCGTCATCGCTGCCTCCGGCAGCCAGAACAGTGGATCATACCCAAAGCCGCTCGCGCCCCGGTCCGCAAACAGTATCTGCCCTTCCAGCGCCCCCTCCGCTGTCATCACTACTTCACCGTCGCGCGCCAGTGCCAGCACACAGCGGTATCGCGCCGTCCGTTTTCCGGACGGCACATCTGCCACCAGACGCAGCAGCGTCGCATTGTTCCGCTGGTCGATCTCTTCTTCCGAAGGCGCGATCCCCATCTCCGCTACATCCGACTTCGCGGCACCTTCTTCAATGCGAACGACCTCCGCAAGCCGTGCTGAGCGCACCCCCGGCCTGCCGCCAAGCGCGTCCACCTCCAGACCGGAATCATCCGCCACCACCCACACCCCGACTGCGCGCCGCGAGTAATACTCCGCCTTCAGCCGCGCGTTCGCCTCGAACGTCGCGCCATTCTCTTCCGGCGCCTGGACCTCTTTCAGCCCCGGCAGCGGTTCAATCTCCACGCGGACACCGCCTGACAGATGCCCCTCCGCCGCCCACGCAAAGTCGCGCAGCTTGCCCCTATTCGTTGTGGCCGCATACAGCACCATGCAACCGCATCATACCCTCGGCTTCGCCGCGAAAGACACTTCCGCGTACCCGAAGCGCAAAGAAGGAGACAGCGGCGCGTGCAAATGATAGGCTTCCGTCGTTCAAATTACCGGCGTCTCCCACGTCGCCAGTTTGGCCCGCAGTAGCAGTACGTTTCGCTAATTGCGGCATTCGTTTTTCCCAATCTTCAGTCCGGAGGGACATGTGACGGTTCAGTATGGGGTCTGGTTTGTTTTGGGAATGAGCTTTCTTTCGCTGCTCATTACCCGGCTTTCTGCGCATGACGCAATTGGTTCTACTCAAGGGACCGTGACCGCAAGGCAAATCGCCTGCGCAATCAAAGAAGTCTTCGCTAAATCTCTCCGGCGCGGGAATAAAGCTCTCGCGGTCATCATCGCGATGCTGCTTCCCGTAGTCGCCCACGCCCAGTCGGACTCCGGCGGCGGCGAAGCCAATCTCACACTCCCGGACCTCTCGCAGGTCAGCTTCTTCGGTATCAACGGACATGCCCTTCTGACGTACGGTCTGCTCTTCTGTGTCGCCGGCCTGATCTTCGGCTTGGTGATCTATGTCCAGCTCAAGAACATGCCCGTCCATCGCACCATGCGTGAGATCTCCGAACTCATCTATGAGACCTGCAAGACCTACCTCATCACCCAGGGCAAGTTCATCCTGCTTCTCTGGGCCTTCATCGCAGTCGTCATCGGACTCTACTTCGGGTGGCTGGCGCCCGTGCCAGGCAAACCCGTGCCGCTTACGTTAGCCATCATCCTGGGCTTCAGCCTTCTCGGCATCGCCGGCAGCTACGGCGTCGCGTGGTTCGGTATCCGCGTCAACACATTCGCCAATTCGCGCACCGCATTCGCCAGTCTTCGCGCCAAGCCGCACGCCATCTATGCCATCCCACTCAAGGCGGGCATGAGCATCGGCATGCTGCTCATCTCGGTTGAGCTGCTGCTCATGCTCTTCATCCTGCTCTTCGTCCCGCGCGACTACGCCGGCCCATGCTTCATCGGCTTCGCCATCGGCGAATCGCTCGGTGCCGCGGCCCTGCGTATCGCCGGCGGCATCTTCACCAAGATCGCAGACATCGGCGCCGACCTGATGAAGATCGTCTTCAAGATCAAGGAAGACGATGCGCGCAACCCCGGCGTCATCGCCGACTGCACCGGCGACAACGCCGGCGACTCCGTCGGCCCGTCGGCCGACGGCTTTGAGACCTACGGCGTCACCGGCGTGGCCCTCATCGTGTTCATCACCTTGGCGGTCAATGAGCGGAACGTCGGGCCGAACTATCAAGATTTCCAAGCCATGCTGATTGTCTGGATTTTCGCCATGCGTTTCCTGATGGACTTCATGTCCGGCGTGTCGTACTTCATCAACCAGGCGATCTC
>DATCBR010000193.1:0-7000 GCA_036511765.1 Acidobacteriaceae bacterium
AGCAAGATCTCCAAGCGCAAGAACCCGGTGTCGGTCACCTATTATCAACAGTCCGGCTACCTGCCCGCCGCATTGCTCAACTTCCTCGGCCTGATGGGCGGCGGCATGCCGGCCGGCGGCAGCGCGGAAGGTGGCGACAGCCGCGCGAAGAATGTGGAAGCGGAGATATTCTCCCTCGCGCAGATGCAGGAGAGGTTCGACTTCGCGAAGATCTCGCTTGGCGGCCCGGTCTTCGACCTCACCAAACTCAAGTGGCTCAACGGCGAATACATCCGCCGCCTCACGCCTGCGGAGTTCCTCGACGCCCTGCGCGAGACCATCTTCTCCGACGACTACCTCGCACGCATCGCCCCGCTCGTCCAAACGCGCGTCGAGACCCTCGCTAACTTCGGCGATATGGCCGACTTCTTCTTCAGCGACGACGTGATTCCCACGCCCGAGGTCTTTATCCCCAAGAAGAAGACCCTCGAAGAGACGCTCGCCTTCGCCGCCGAGCAGCTTGCGGTGCTCGAAGCCACCGACTTCTCGACGGAGGCGCTCGAACCCGCGCTCAAGAAGCTGGGTGAAGAGAAGCAGTGGGCGGTCAAGGACAACTTCATGTTGCTGCGGGCGATTGTCACGGGCAGCACGGCCTCGCCGCCGCTGCTCGAATCGCTGATCGTCTTTGGCAAGGCGCGCACCCTCGACCGCATGAGACGCTTCCTCGAAGCGCATAAAAAGCTCGGCGTCAGCAAGAAGTAAGCGGCTGCGAAGAGAGGTAGCGGTCCAGTTTCTGGGTAGCCGCGCGCTGAGCGCCGCTACTTTTTGTTCTCGGCTTCTGCCTGGATTCGCGCGATCTCGTCGGTCAGTTGAGTTTCGAGCTTATGACCTTCAGCCAAGTCGCTGGCCCTCTCGCTTTGCATGCCCATGATTTTACGTACATCTGTGTAGGTCGGCGCCGGAACGAAGTCGTTGAACCGGGCGTTGAGGTTTATTTGCAGGTTCATCATTTTGGCGTAGAGGCCAAGCAGGTCGGAAGCGGACTGGATGGCCTCGTCGAGTTGAGCCGGTGTCATCGATGCGGGATCCCGATTGCGAAAGCCGTAGCTCACGCTGCGCAAGAAGGGATTATTTGTGCTGTCTTCATTGTCGTCGACCTGTCTGAGCATGTCGTAGAGGGTGGTATTGCGTTGCACCTCGGATTGCGGCATGAGGGTTAGTATCTCGGTACTCTGGATGGATTTCCATGTTGCATCGACGTACTTCGGGAGGGCGTGATACCAGCTGAACTCGCCGGGCCAGCTGTTGCGTGGTGCGCCGGGGTGGGCGCGGAGATACATGAGGATCTCGATATCGCGCTGGAGCAGCGGAATGAACCGGTTGAACTCAGCGCGCTGCGTGCGGTACACGGCAAGATTGATCTTGTACTCTGTCGCAAGCTCTCTGCGTGCTTCAGCGAGCTGATCGCGATGGTGAACGTACTCGACCGCCTGCTCCAGGCCGATGGCGATGAGAATGCCTAGGGTGACGATGAAGAGGTGGACGAAGAAGTCTCGGCGCGTGATTGCGCCGTGTTGAGGCGGATGGATGTCGATCACGGCGGCAAGCTCCTCGGTCGGGATTTCAGCAGGCTGCTCAACGACGATTTCAGATGGAGCGGGACCGGACGGCGGCTCTTCCGAGCCAAGAGGAAGGAGCGAATTGGACTCGGTTTGCGTCGTGGTTAGAGGCGGGATGGGGTCTTGCTCTGTCATGCGTCTGCTTCAGTTGGCGGGCCACCCGAGTTTACCGCAAACACAGAAGGGGCCAAACCAGCTGGCCCAACACTCCTCGGCTCGTGCGAACAACGCTCACCACAACGCGGTAGAGTGGATGCGGCGCGCGGGGAGTGATCTTCGCTCAAGCCAATCCATTCTGAAGGACAGCGGCAATGGCGAATTGGACGCACCATGACGCATTCAGAGCAACTCTAGCGGCAGGCGCGATCCTTACGGCCGGCATCTGCCTTGCGCAGCAGCCGGCAAAGTTTGAAGCAGCCGCCATCAAGCCGGGCGACAAGAATCATCTAGGCGCGTTGGTCCAGCGTGGCCCTGCGGGCGGGCAATTCCGAATGACGAACGTGCCCCTGAAGCAGTGGGTCGAGATGGGGCTGTCCGTGCCCGACTACGCCCTGAAGGCTCCTTCCTGGCTCGAAACAACCACATTCGATCTGAATGCAAAGCTGCCGACTACGCTCAATCAGTACTCCCAGGCCGAGATGATGAAGGCCCTCCTTATCGAGCGATTCGGGTTGAAGTGGCACGAAGAGCCTGGGACCGCGTCCGGCTATGAACTGGTGGCGGACAAAAAGGTTATGCTCCAACCCGCAACGCTTACCGAACGGCTGCTGGGCTCCGGCGGCAGGAGCTCCGGGCCCACACTCGTCGCGGGCGCCAATATGACCATGCCGCAGCTCGCGGAGATGCTGGGGACAGTGCTTGGCAAGCCGGTGATCGACGCAACGCACATATCCGGCGGATACGACCTTAGAGTCCAGTGGCGTCCGGACAGCGACGCTCAGGCCGCTGAGCAAAAGCGATACGGAGTCGATGTCGACAGCCTGCCCGGTTCAGTGTTTACAGCAGTGCAGGAGAAACTGGGGCTGCGTCTCCAGCCCGCCAAGGTCCCGTCGAAGCTCATCGTCGTGGACCACATTAACAATCAGCCCACGGAGAACTGATCCGGCTACGCTGCGAACTCTGCTCGCGTCGCTGCCGTATCCTTAACTCAGCTATGCGACGTGTGCTTGGTCGTGGATTTCTGTTGCTGTCTCTGTGTGCGGCCGCCGCGCTGCCGGCTCGCGCCATCGAGGTAAAGATCTCGGCGCAGGCGCTGGAGCGCACGCTGCAGGCCCAGCTCTTCAGCGGGGCTGAACGCCGCTACTACATACGGGGCGGCCCAACATCCGCATGCTATGTCTACGCCGAGCAGCCGAAGGTCACCTTCAAGGACGACCGCGTCTGGGTGCATGTACGCACGCATTCCAAACTGGGCACCGGCCTCAAGGGCGCGTGTCTCGGCGTCTCGCTCACCACAGACGCCGATGTCTCGTTTGTCCCGGAGGCCGAAGGTTCGTCCGTCGGCTTCCGCGACGCGCGCATCGAGCGCGCCAGCGACTCGCGCGAACTCAACTTTCTCCTTGTCCCATTCCTCAGCCGCAAGCTGCCCACGCAGATGAAGTTGGATATCGCCGAGACCATGGGCAAGCTGCTCAGCCAGTCCGTCGCCTCTACCGGCTACGCCCTGGTGCTCAACTCGCTCAAGCTGCACTCGATGACCGTCGACCACAACGCGCTGCTCGTCGATGTGGACGCCGCACTCAGCGTCAACTGAGTCGACTTCCATATCCTCGACGCACGATGCAGGCGCCGAATTTCAAAGTTGTCATTCTGAGCAAAGCGAAGAATCCCCGCATTTGTCGCGGAGAATACTCCATCCGTCGCCGCGCCTTTAGCTCAGCACTTCCATCAGCTTGTTGATCGTGCGGTTCAGGTCCTTGTCGCCGCGCCGCTGCTCATCGATCTTGCCGATCGAGTGCATCACGGTCGTATGGTGCTTGCCGCCAAACTGTCGCCCGATCTCCGGCAGCGACGCCTCCGTCAACTGCTTGGCCAGGTACATCGCAATCTGCCGCGGCACTACAATCTGCCGCGAGTTGTTCTTCTGCTTCAGCTCCGGCACCCGCATGCCGAACTGCTCCGACACCGCGCGCTGGATCGCCTCTATCGTGATCTTCCTCACCTGCGTGTCGATAAACTGCTTCAGGCATTGCTGCGCCACCGCCAGCGTAATCTCCACGCCATGCATGGAGCACCATGCGATCAGCCGCACCAGCGCGCCCTCCAGCTCGCGCACGTTGGTGCGCACGTTGCTGGCGATAAACAGCGCCACGTCCACGGGCAGCGGCGTCTGCTCGCTCTCCGCCTTCTTCTGCAGGATCGCCACCTTGGTCTCCAGATCGGGCGGCTGGATGTCGGCGATCAATCCCCACTCAAAGCGCGACCGCAGCCGGTCCTCAAAGTCCTGCAGCTCTTTCGGCGGACGGTCGCTGGCGATCACAATCTGCTTCATGCTCTCGTGCAGCGCGTTGAAGGTGTGGAAGAACTCCTCCTGCGTGCGCTCCTTGCCGGCCAGAAACTGGATGTCGTCGATCAGCAGCACATCCACCGTGCGGAACTTGTCGCGGAAGCTCGTCATCTTCTGATAGCGGACGCAGTCCACCATCTCGTTCATGAACTTCTCGCCGCTCACGTAGCAGATCGACGCGTGCTGCATGCGCCGCTTCACGTCATGTCCAATGGCATGCATCAGGTGCGTCTTGCCCATGCCCACGCCGCCGTACAGGAACAGCGGGTTGTAGGCCTTGGATGGCCGCTCGGCGACCGCCTGCGCCGCCGCTGCGGCAAACTGGTTGCCGCTGCCCACCACGAACGCGTCGAACTGGTAGCGCACATTCAGTTGCGCGGCGGTATTCCAATCGAACCGCGACTGCTCCGCGGAAGGCATCGTCCCGGCCTGCGGACGCCGCTGGCCCGGCACATTCGCGCTGTGGCTGGGCACCGGCGCGAAGCCGCCGTCCTCGCGCATGCGCGGCACTGTGGGGTCCTGCTGCGGCGTCGTAAAGTTCACCGTGTCGATCTCGAGGCCTAGGTTGTCGATCGCCTCCTGAATCAGGTCTGCATAACGCTCGCAAACGTCCTGAAACTCCGCCGTCGGAATGCGGACATACAGCGTCTTGCCTTGCACGTGGGAGAACCGCGTCGGCTTCAGCCACGTCTCGAACGACTGACGATTGATCTTCTTTTCGAGCGCGCCGAGGATGCGGACCCATTGATTCAGCACGGCGGTGGCCGTAGGAACGAATGACATACCTGAGATCCTTACCTGGATTTCGCTCCAGGCTTCTTTCGTAAAAATGACCATCCGACCCGGAAGACCAACAATGCGTCCAGAGACTGCAAAAGCAAACAGTTGTCCTCAATCGCCGATGCACAGCGATTTTCAGGTGAGCGCTATTTGCCGGAGAGCTTCGCAAGAAGTGTTGCCGCCCCTTGCGAAGGGAAAACTCACAACCAAGAAACCAAGCGCGAAGTTTGCGATGCAGGTTTTCGTGTTTGGTAAGCGGGTTTGATAGTAGCACGGATTTCTCAGTCGATTTCAAGCCCACGCGACAGAAAAATTTCAGTTGCACCATTCATTGTGAAGGTGCGATTCGCCGCGCGCAAAGCGCAATTCACGCGCCACTCAACCGACGCATTCCATCTCGCCCGTAACTTGTTTGTTCGCGTGGGCACTTCGGGGATTCCAGCCGCTTAAGGTATACTGAATGACTGTTGCACCCCAAGTTTGAGCAGGAGTTTTCTTTCAGGCCATGCCGAAACGCACCTTCCAACCCAACCGCCGCCACCGCGTGAAGACCCACGGGTTTCTCACACGTATGAAGACCAAGTCCGGCGCAGCTGTACTCAGCCGCCGCCGCGCCAAGGGCCGTCACAAGATCGCCGTCAGCCCGAGCTTCCGCGAGAACTAGCGTCGCCGCCCGGCTTGTCCGCGCGACACTTCAGTCCCGGAGCCGCAGCAGGATGCTTTCCTTCAACAGCGAGCGAACCAGGCTTTCCACCGTGGCATCCGCCACGGCGCGGGAGTACGCGTCCTTTCGCGCATCGCGAGGCCGCGCATGATCGCCGCCGCCTCTCGCCTGCGCAAACACGCCGACTACCAGCGCGTCTACGCCGCCAGCCGCAAACAGTTCTCCCGCCAGATCAGCTACTTCTTCGCTCCGCAGCCTGCGTCCGGCCACGCCGCGCCGAAGCCCGCGCACGCTGGCACAAGCGGCGGCCTCAGCACTCCCCGCATCGGACTCACCGTCGGCAAGGCCATGGGCAAGGCCGTCGATCGCAACCGCATCAAGCGCCGCATGCGGGAGGCCGTGCGCCGCAATCTCGCGCTCCTCACCGCGCCGGTCGATGTCATCCTGCATCCGCGCCGCGCAGTTTTGCAGCTCGACTTCGCTGAACTCGATCGCGAGGTCGCCCAGGTCCTGCGCGCCATTCAAAAGTCCGCCAACCACGCGCCCCGGCCCGCCTCCGCCAGGTCCGCATCGTCTCCGCAAACTCCGCCTCCGCAGGCCGGCTCGTGACCACCCCATCCCGCGCGCGCGAGCGCACCGCCACCCTCGCTCTCCGCGCGTACAAGCTCCTCGTAGCCCCGGTGCTGCACGCCATCAGCCCCAGCCGCTGCATCTACCTGCCCACCTGCTCGGAGTACGCCTCGCTCGCCATCGCCCGCTTCGGCCTCGCGCGCGGATCGTGGCTCGCGCTCCGCCGCCTCACACGCTGCCATCCCTGGGCCGAGGGCGGCTTCGACCCCGTCCCCGAACTCCACGGAAACCTCCCGCCCTCCGATTCCGTACATCCCAACAGCAGACGGAGCAGCAATGGGCTTTAGCACGCGGTAATGCTTACTTATTCTTTGTCATTCCGCAACTTGCGCCTGAGCGCAGTCGAAGGCGCAAGCGGAGGAATCTGCTTTTCTCCGAACGCGATTGACCATTTACCATAGACACAGCGTGGCTCAGGTTCACATGCAGCCAGCTTCCACACAGAACAGGACGTCATCCTTTGGCAGAATTTTCGAACCCCAATCAGCAGGGCGGTCAGGACAACAAATCGCTCCTGGCGATGCTTGTTGTCTTCCTCGTCGCCATGGCCGGCATCCAGCTCTACCACATGAAGTATCCGGTCGCGCCCGCGGCGAACCAGACCTCGCAGCCCACCGCGAACGTCCCCGCCGCTCAGCCGCCCGCAGCCGGCCCGGCTGTCGCGGTACCAGTCGCCGCGCCCGCTCCTACCCTGCCCGCTGCTGCCGCGACGCCAGCCGTCCAGGCCTCTGCCGAGTCCACCACCGTCGTCGAGAACGAGCTCTACCGCATCACCTTCTCCAATCGAGGCGCGCAGGTCACCAGTTGGATCCTCAAGAAATT
>DATCBR010000194.1:0-4011 GCA_036511765.1 Acidobacteriaceae bacterium
CGGCGCAGATCGGGATGGCCCTCGAAGTGAATGCCGAAGAGGTCGTAGACCTCGCGCTCCTGAAACTCACAGCTGCGCCAGACCGGCGTGAGCGACGGCAACAGCGTCGCCTCACCCCCCACCTCGCGCCCCGCAGTCCGCATTCGCAGCGGCAGCGGGCCGGTGCGGTCCGTGGTGGAGAAGAGGTGATAGACGACCTCGAGATAGCCGGGCACGGAGGTCTTGCGCACCTCGTCTACCTCTTTCTCTTCGGGGCCGTTGGGGCCGTCGACTGTCTTCTTCACCTTGATCTTTTCGCTCAGCTCCTTCGGCAGCCAATCCACGCCCGTCACATTGGAGCAGTAGTCGAAGTGCAGAAAATCCTGCAGATACGTCGCCACCAGCACCGCATGTTCCGCATCGACGACCAGCGAGTGTTGCACGCAGGGCGACGGGTTGTCGACAATTTGCAGTCGACAACCAGGGACGCTCACTTCGAGCTCGGATTGAATCGTTGCGAGGTCCATTACTTGGATTCATGCCCTCCTGCTGTGGCGGGCGCTGGTGCGGCTGATGTTGCCGCGGGTGCAATCTGCACCAGCTCCGGCGCAGGCGGCTGCCAAAGCGCCGGGTTGGATGGGGGTTCAAGATCGTGCGCGCCGAAAGCCGGCACGGGAAACTCGCTCGGCGCATCGGCCTGCAGATGCCTCGGGCGCGCATTCCCCGTCAGCGCCTGCTCGTCGATCTTCTTCTGCAGCATCAGGAACGCATCGATCAGCGCCTCGGGGCGCGGCGGGCAGCCAGGAATGTAAACGTCGACCGGAATGTAGCGGTCGATGCCCTTCAGCACGTTGTAGCCCTGCTTGAACGGGCCGCCCGAAATCGCGCACGCGCCCATCGAGATCACGTACTTCGGCTCCGGCATTTGGTTATAGAGCCGGACGACCTGCGGGGCCATTTTTTTGGTGACGGTGCCGGCGACGATCATCAGGTCGGCCTGCCGCGGTGACGGCCGGAACACCTCAGCGCCGAATCGTGCAAGGTCGTAGCGCGCCATGGTCGTCGCAATCATCTCAATCGCGCAGCAGGCGAGGCCAAAGTTCAGCGGCCAGATGGAATTCCGCCGGCCCCAGTTGTAGATCTCCTGGAGCGTCGTGGCGAAGATGCCCTGCTTGCCCAGTTCGGCTTTGAGTTGTTCGTCCACCCAGGTCCTTGGTTCCGGAAATTAGAGGCGCAACGGTACTGCGGATTGCGAGCGAAAATTCCTAACTACTACTTACTTTAATCCCAAACGAGGACGTTCTTCTGCCACGCCCACACCAGGCCTTCAACCAGCAGCAGGACGAAGACCAGCATGGCGATGCACGCAGCCATGGACAGGCCGGTGAAAGAGACGGCGAAGGGAAGCAGAAAGATGGCTTCCACATCGAAGACAAGAAAGATGATGGCGTAGAGATAGTAGCCCGGCTTGAACTGGATCCAGGCGTCGCCTGTGGCCTCAAGGCCGCATTCGTAGACGGCGTTCTTGCTGGGGCCGGGTTTGCGCGGGGAAAAGGCCTTCGCCCACAGCCACGCAAGGAAGAGCGGCGCCAGCGCGAAGCCGATGGCCGCGGCGAGGAGCACAAGGATGGGTAGATAGGTACTTCCGGACATAGAAATTCTGAAGAATCTGCGCGCGCGACTGGCAATTACTGTAGCAGACGCGCGGAGTCGATATTCGCGCAGAAACAGGAACAAAGTGCGTTACCGGCCCGTCTCCTCCAACTGGAATACAATCAATGGCTGGTGGATCGCGAGAGGTCGTCGCCAGGGAAACAGAGTGCAAGGAAGGCGCGTGATTTGAGTGTGCGCTGTCGTCAGCACGATGATGCCCCAGCGCCGATTTGCCGGGAATGCCCAGAAGGGAAGCACTACTTAAGATGACACCCACTGAACTTGTGGCGGAGCCCCAGCCGGCGGCAAAGATCGCGGGCGGCGCGAAGCGGATCGTCAATGATTTTTCCATTCAGGTAGCAACAGTCAACGGCTCGGGCTCCCAGTCCGCGAACAGCGTGCTGCTGCGCAGCATCTTTCGCATGGGCGTGCCGGTCTCCGGCAAGAACCTGTTTCCATCGAACATCGCCGGTCTCCCGACGTGGTACACCATCCGCGTCAACAAGGATGGCTGGGTCGCGCGTAAGACCGAGATCGACCTGCTGATTGCCATGAACTCCGAGACCGCGCGCGAAGACGTGCTGTCGATGAAGCCCGGCGGCGCGGTGATCTATGACGAGGGCCTGAAGCTGAATGAGCTGCGCAGCGACCTCGTCTTTTATGACGTCCCATTCGACCAGCTCACCGTCGCAACGGGCGCCGAAGCCAAGCTGCGCAAGCTGATCAAGAACATGGTGTACGTGGGCATCGCGGCGCAACTGCTCTCCATCGACATGGAGTCGGTCGAGGCCACCGTGCGCAAGCAGTTCGCAAAGAAGGTGAAGGCCGCGGAGCTGAACCTGAACGCCGTGCGCGTGGGTTTTGACTACGCGAAGAGCACGCTGACCAAGCAGGACCCCTGCGTCGTGGAACCGATTACGGGGGCAAGCTCCACGGCAGGGAAGATCATCATCGACGGCAATGCCGCCGCGGCGATGGGCGCGATGTTTGCCGGCGTCACCGTCGTCGGCTGGTATCCCATCACGCCGTCGTCATCGGTGGTGGAGAACCTGATCGACCTGATGAAGAGGTACCGCGTGGAGAAGGACGGCAAGGCCACCTTCGCCATCGTGCAGGCCGAGGACGAGCTCGCCGCGATCGGTATGGTGCTGGGCGCAGGCTGGGCCGGCGCGCGCGCCATGACGGCTTCTTCCGGCCCGGGCCTTTCGCTGATGGCGGAGTTCGCCGGTCTCGGCTACTACGCAGAGCTGCCCGGCGTGATCTTCGACATTCAGCGGACAGGCCCCTCCACCGGGCTGCCCACACGCACCTCGCAGGCCGACCTTACCTTCATCGCCGGTCTCTCGCATGGCGACACGAAGCATGTGATCCTGCTACCGGGCTCGGTAAAGGAATGCTTCGAGTTCGGCATGGAGTCCTTCGAGCTCGCCGAGCAGCTCCAGACGCCCATCTTTGTGCTGTCCGACCTTGACCTCGGCATGAACAACTGGATGTCCGAGCCATTCGAGTATCCCGCCAAGCCGATCGCGCGCGGCAAGGTGCTCTCGGCCGAAGACCTGCAAAAGCTGGGCGGCTTCGCTCGCTACAAAGACGTCGACGGCGACGGCATCCCGTACCGCACACTCCCCGGCACAGACCATCCTCTTGCCGCCTACTTCACGCGTGGCTCCGGCCATAACGAGAAGGCGCTTTACTCTGAGCGGCCGGACGACTACGAGAACAACATGCTGCGCCTCGCGCGGAAGTTTGAGACTGCGAAGACGCTGGTGCCGAAGCCTGTGCTCGAAGGTTCGGGCAAAGAAAAGATCGGCATCCTCGCCTACGGCACCAGCCACTGGGCCATCATTGAAAGCCGCGAGCAACTGGCGCGCGAACAGAAGATCGAAACCGACTACCTGCGCGTGCGGGCGTATCCGTTCACGCAGGAGGTGCATGACTTTATCGCAAAGCATGACCGCGTTTACATCGTGGAGCAGAACCGCGATGCGCAGATGCAGGCCCTGCTGAAGGTGGACCTCGACGCCGCGCAGGTGACCAGGCTGCGTTCCGTCCTGCACTTCAACGGTCTGCCCATCGATGCGCGCTCCGTCACCACGATGATCCTGGATCAAGAAGCAAGTACGGAGCAAGAAGGAGTTGCGAAGTAAATGGCTACTGCACCTGTTACACCGGCTCCCAAGGCGCCGAAGCTGAACCGCATCGGCCTGCAGATACTGGATTACCGCGGCGGCAAGACCACGCTCTGCGCCGGCTGCGGCCACAACGCCATCTCCGAGCGCATCACCGAAGCCTTCTTTGAGATGGGCATCCAGCCCGAGCGCGTGATGAAGATGAGCGGCATCGGCTGCTCGTCCAAGTCGCCGGCCTACTTTATGTCGC